>JABSQC010000025.1 GCA_013214845.1 Mycoplasmataceae bacterium | reverse complement strand
TTTTATATTGAGCAGATTTGACAGCATAAGTGAAAAGGAAGTAAGATACATATTCTTAATATCATTCTTAGTTTCATCAATGTCATTTGGATATCTAATGATTGATACAATAGCAGGATGAGAAGTTATTTTCTACATGATTCTAATATGTGCCTCAGTAGATACCTTTGGTCTTTTATTTGGAAAGTATTTTGGTAAAAATAAAATTGCTCCAAAAATAAGTCCTAATAAAACTGTTGAAGGTTTTATAGGAGGTGTTCTTATGGCTACAATTATAGGAACAATATGACTTTCTTTACTTGTAGGAGATAGTTCATTTTTCTCAGGCTTAACAATGTCAAGCAATTCTACTCTTTTTGTTGTTTCTGCTTTCTTTACTTCCTTAGCGCTATCTCTTGTATCTTTTTCAGGAGATTTGCTATTCTCGTACATAAAGAGACAGAAAGGAATAAAAGACTTTGGTAAATTAATTCCTGGACACGGAGGCATTTTAGATCGTATCGATTCTCACTTAGTAGTTAACTTACTTGTATTCACTCCGATCTTTATTACATTTACATAATGGAAACATTTATTTTATTACTACTATTGATAGCTGCAACCTTAATTCTTGTTTTTGTACATGAATTAGGGCATTTTATATTTGCAAAAATATCTGGAGTATATGTTGCTGAATTTTCTGTAGGCTTTGGACCCAAGATAATATCAATAAAATATAAGGAAACTAGATATTCAATAAGAATGCTCCCTTTAGGTGGTTATGTTTCATTGCTTACAAACAGCACGCTAGAAAGAATTGAAGAAGTTAGAAAAAACTTAGAAAAAAATCCTGAAAATAGAGAGCAAATTTATAAAAAAATGTTACCTTATGATTTGGACAAAGACTATTCAAATTTAAAAACTTATGAAGGCTCTAAATATTATCAAAAAGTATTAATTGTATTGTCAGGTGTAGTTTTTAATTTAATATTTGCTGTAGTAGTGTTGTGTTTTAGTTACTCAAACTTTGGATATGAAACTATAAATGATGATTTATACATGAGTACACTAACTATTGATGAAAAGAAGGATTCTTCTACATCAATGGAGCAAAGATTCTTAGACAATACCTACATACATATGATCACTTCAAGTTCAGTAACCTCTGATTCTATTGATTCATCAATACAAAACGGAGATTCATATCAAGAAATTTTTAGTAATTGTAACAATAATGATTGTTACTATGGTTATGATGAAATTGATAACCTTCTTGAATCTAACTTTGAAAGTGATATTACATATACTATGTACTATTCAAATAGAGTTTCAAATGCATACACATATGAACAACTGACTGCTGCTTATTCTATATATGACATTCTTATCAGGTCATATGGAAGTGGATTTGAATCTTATCAAGCAAATCTATTATCTGAGGAATGACCTAATGCTGTTAACTTAGAAGAATCTTTTATATACAATGATAAGTTAGGTTCTAATCAATTATGATATTCATATGAATTTACTATATATGCAAACAGCAATATTATTGATTCCTTATCAGTAAGTAAAGTTTCACAAATTACTACATATAATAAAAAAACAGGATGAGATAACTTTTCTACATCTTTTGAGGATTCATTTAAGAACATGGTAAATCCGTGATTAGACTTATTTTCACAATCTAATGTTAGCAGTAATATAAACTTTATTTCAAGTAAGTATATTGGTGATGACGGTAATGTTAATGCTAAATACTATTATGCTAATTTTAATCAAATATTAGCTTTGCTTTCCTCAATGCTAGTACTGTTTAATATACTTCCTATACCACCAATGGATGGATATAAGTTCTTTGAAGCTACTGGAGAAAAATTAACAGGAAAAGAAATTCCGTCTGAAGTTAAACAGAAAATTGATGCGATAGGTTGAGTTGTTATTATGCTATTTACAGTGCTTCTTATTGTAGTTCCATTTGCAATTTATTAACTATAATATTTATGTATGAAAGAAAAAGATTTATTAGAAAAGTTATACAATAGAATAAATTTTTCACCATCTAATTCAATTAAGAACATTTACTCATTAACTTATGATTATGTAGAAAGAGAAGATGAGTCAAAGAACTATTTAAGACTAAAGTTTAAAGCTACTAAATTTATTGAACCAGAAGAATTAAAAAAACTTATTGATTCATTAAAATCTGGCTTATCAATTAACTACACTATTTTTTTTGAGTATGATTTTTTAGAAGTCAAAGAGTCAAATATTAAAAAGTATTGAGACTTTATGCAAATTTGATTACCAAATCTTTATAAAGAGATTAGATTTGTAGATCATGACCAAATAACTTTTGATAATAAAGTAGCTAAAATAAAATTTAAAACAAATGAAACATATGGAGTTTTTAAGAAAGAACTTAAAAGAGTTACTGAATATTTTAATCGATTTGGATTCAGTGACATAACTTTTGAAATTAATTATTCAGAGAAGGATTATATAGTAGATGACTTAAATATACATAAGAAAAACATTGCTAATATCTCAAGTGCTTCTTTCTTTGACAAATATAATTCAGAGCCCACTAATTTAAAGAAATATAAAAGCATGTTTATGGAAAATGTTACAGAAAAATCTGGGTATGTTTCATTAGTTGCTTCTTTATCAAGTGATATTAGAGAAATAAAGACTAAGAGAAAAGAGAATAGATCTTACTCATATACATTCACTATTTCAAATTATAAAAATTCAATGAAAATAAAGACACCTTGAAGTAGCAACAAAAGTGATTCAATTAAAAAACTTAAGCAAGGTAATGTAATTAGAGTGTGAGGTAAAGCAACTTATGATTCATATTGAAAGCAACCTGTAATTGAAATAGATAATATGAAAAAACTTGACAATCCATTTGAAATAAAAAAGGATAGTGAAGAAGTAAAAAGGATAGAGTTACATTCTCATACTAAGATGTCAACTATGGATGGTATAAACTCAGCTATGGAGATTTTCGAAAGAGCCTCAAGATTAGGGCATGATGCAGTGGCTATAACAGATCATAATTCTGTTCAATCTTTTCCTGAAGCAAACTATGCATCTAAAAAACACAATGTTAAGGCTATTTATGGTGTTGAATTAGATGTTGTAGATTATGAAGATAAATGAATAGTTAAAAATCCAAAACAAATACCAGTTAATGATGGTAAGTTTGTTTTCTTTGATTTAGAAACTACAAGTTTAAATGCAGAGTATGGTGAGGTTATAGAAATTGGAGCTTGCAAGTATGATGGCGTTAACAAGGTAGATGACTTTCAAATATTTGTTAAACCATCTAAACCTTTATCTAAGTTTACTGAAAGCTTTACTGGAATAACTAATGAAATGGCAATGAATGGTTTATCACAAAGTGAAGCATTCATAAAGTTTAAAAAATATGTAGGTGACTCTACATTGGTTGCCCATAATGCAGAATTCGACTACTCATTTATAAAAAAAGGTTATAAAGTACACGGATTAGGAAAAGTAGGAAACCCTCTTATAGATACTTTAAAACTTGCTTGAGCATTGATTGAGTCAAAAAGTTTTACTCTTCAAAATATTGCAAAAAAATTAGGAATAACTTTTGACACAATAAATGCGCATAGAGCAGACTATGATGCGACTAAGCTTGCAGAAATTTATTGAACACTTGAGTCAAAAATAAGATCTGAGGGAGCAGAGTTTATTTCTGACATTGATAAAATATTTAGTGAAAAAATATCTAAAATGTATTATTCAAATCATGTAAATGTATTGTCAAAAAATGAGAAAGGACTAAGAGATATTTTTTCAATTGTATCTGAAGCAAACACAGAATATCTAACACCTAAAGGGATTAAATACCCATTTGAAAAAATACTTCAAAAAAGAGAGAATCTTCTTATTAGTTCTGGTTGCACCAATTCTTTTGTATGAAAAGCAGCAGTTACAGACAAAGATAGTTTAAGTGATGTAATTTCAAGGTTTGATTTTGTTGAAGTTCAACCTCCCAGTTCATATTCTCACTTAGTTGAAAAAGGGATAATGACAAGACTTGAAGTATCTAAAACAATTGAACTGATAGTTATGACTGCTAAAAGTGTTAATGTTCCTGTTGTGGCAACAGGTGATGTTCACTTAGTAGACATGAGGGATAAAATTGCTAGAGATGTAATTATTCACTCTTCAGGGAAGGGTGGTTCTAGAAATCCTTTATTCAATTATAGAGGACCTAAAATTAGTGTTCCTGATCAGAGTTTTAGGTCAACAAGAAAAATGCTTGAATCATTTTCATTCTTGGGACCTGATTTAGCAAGAGAAATTGTTATAGAGAATACAAATAAAATTAATGAAATGATTGATACTTATTCTCCTATAAAGAAAGAATTGTATAAACCATCTTTTGAGGAAGCTAATGAAGTTATAATGAAATCTGCAAAAGACAAATTATATGAATACTATGGTGATTCAAAAGACGATGTTATTGTCTCTAGATGAAAAAAAGAAGTAGATGCTATTTTATCTAATAAGTTTGATGTTTTTTACTATTTAGTTCATAAGATTGTAAAAAAATCATTAAGCGACAACTACCTTGTTGGTTCAAGAGGTTCTGTTGGTTCTTCATTTTTTGCTTGACTAACAGATATATCAGAAGTTAACCCGCTTCCTGCACACTATGTTTGCAAAAAATGCAAAAACATTAAATGAATGAATGACCAATTTGACTGTGGTTTAGATTTGCCAGATGCTAAATGTACAAAATGTGGAAATCAATTTGATAAACAAGGTTATGATATACCTTTTGAGACTTTCCTTGGATTTGATGGAACAAAAGTGCCTGATATAGATTTAAACTTTTCAGGAGTTTACCAATCTAAGATACATGAATATACAAAAACGTTATTTCCAAAAGACAAAGTTTTTAGAGCAGGAACTATAAGTACAATTGCAAGAGCGACCGCTTACGGTTATGTAAAAAACTACTTTGAATCAATTGGTGATTACACTAACTATAGCAATGAAACTATTGGATTTATAGCAAGTAAGATTGAAGGAATTAAAAGAACAATTGGTTCTCATCCAGGTGGTTTAATAATAGTTCCTAATGATTTTGAAATTGTTGACTTTACTCCAATTAACTACTCAGGTGATGATTATGTCAAGAAGATTGAAACTACACATTTTGATTACCATGCAATTGATTCTAATTTGCTTAAACTTGATCTTTTGGGACACGATGATCCCACAGTTCTTAGAGATTTATATGACTATACAGGCATAG
Organism: Mycoplasmataceae bacterium; assembly: GCA_013214845.1. Taxonomy (GTDB): domain Bacteria; phylum Bacillota_I; class Bacilli_A; order Mycoplasmatales; family Hepatoplasmataceae; genus DT-50. Next base: position 2,842 of record JABSQC010000025.1, on the reverse strand, counting down.
ACCCCAGGGAAGTAAAAATGGATGATCCACTAATTATAGAAATGTTCAAAAATACTTCTTCATTGGGAATTGACAAGGAAATATTTGATTTGGATAATGTAGGAATAATGGGTGTTCCAGAATTTGGTACTGACTTTGCTAGAAGAATGACTAAGGAAGCTTCGCCTAAGAAATTTGCTGACCTAATTAGAATATCTGGATTATCACATGGAACAGACGTTTGAAGTGGTAATGCTCATGAATTAGTAAAAAATGGTACTGCATCACTTAAAGAGGTTATATCTTGTAGAGATGATATTATGAACTATCTAATATCCAAAGGGGTTGATCCACTTAAAGCATTTAAAATAATGGAGCTTGTTAGAAAAGGAATTAACGTACCTGAAGAATTAAATGAATTGATGAGAAAACACGATGTTCCAGAGTGATATATAAATTCAACAAAAATGATAAAGTATCTATTTCCAAAAGCTCATGCCAGTGCTTATGTATTAATGGCATTAAAAATATCTTGATATAAAGTTCACAAACCTTTAGCATTCTATGCATCTTATTTTAAAAACAGAGTTGAGTCATTTGACTTGGAAACTATGTACAAAGGTCCAAAAGCTGTAAAGAGTAAGTTAGAACTTTTAGACAAGCAACTATCTGATAGAAGTATTACAAATACAGAGAAAGATGTAAGAAAAGGGCTACAAGTTGCATTGGAAATGTTTTCAAGAGGAATTAGATTAGAAGCAATGGATATAACCAAAGTTTCTTCTGAACATTGGATAATAAATGAGGAAAGTAATAAAATAATGCCTCCATTAAATTCAATAGAAGGTTTAGGGATAATGGTTAGTAAAGACATTACAGAACAAAGGTCATACCAGCCGTTTTTATCAAGGAAAGACTTATTAAAGAGAACTAAAATTGGAAAAAAAATGATTCCAGTTTTATCTAATTTAGGTGCATTAGATTCTCTAAAGGAAGAATCAGATAAACAACTATCCTTATTTAGTTAGTTTATTAGTGATATAATACTTTTAAAGTGAGAGCGAAAGTTCTCACTTTATATTTATTAGGAGTTATCATATGATTAAAAGTAAAGAATTAAAGAATTTGTTTGATGTAATTTCAAATCAAAAAAATGTAAGTACAGATTCAATAAAAGAATCATTAGAAGAAATCATATCTAGAGTTTATTTAAAGAAGATCGATGCAGATGCAGAAACTAAAACAGTAATCAATTCTGAAACAGGAGATATAAAATTATTTGTTAAAAAAACAGTTGTTGAAAATGTTGTAGATGAATTTACAGAAGTTTCAGTTAATTCAAAAAGCGCTAAAAATTTAAAATTGGGAGAAACTGATTTTGTAGAAATTAGTCTTGATGTTTTACCTGAAAACACATTCATTCAGGTTAAACAAATGTTTAGACAAAATTTAAAAGAGCAAGAAGAGAAGTTTATATATGAAAAATATGAACCACTTGTCGGGACTATGATAAGAGCAAAGATATATAGAGTAGGTAATGGTCTTCTTTGTAATCTTGAAGATGCTACTGCTTTCATGCAAAAAAGTGAATTTTCTAAGTCAGACGATTACAAGGTTGGAAAATACATGGACTTTTATATTTTATCTGTTGACAGAATGGCAAAGGATTCTCAAATTAAATTATCTAGGTCAAACCCAGGTCTTTTAAGAAACATTATAAATGAACAAATAGATGATGTAAAAGATGGAGTTATTAAAGTGCATGACATAGCAAGAATAGCTGGTGAAAGATCTAAAATATCTGTTTCAACAAACATTACAGAAATAGACCCAGTTGGTGCAATAATTGGACCCAAAGGTTCTATTATTAAGAAAATAACAGATGCTGTAGGGGGAGAAAAAATAGATGTAATTAAATATAATCCTGATGAAGTGATGTATATAGTTGAATCATTATCTCCTGCAAAAATTATTGGTGTTAATATAAATAAACAGGAATCCACAAATAAAGAAACAGGTGAAGTTACTGAATCTAGATCAGCAACAGTAATAGTAGACGACAATGATTTGGTACAAGCTATTGGTAAAGCTGGTATAAATGTTAAGTTAGCTGTTAAATTAACAGGTTTTAATATTGATATAAAATCAGCATCAGATGCTGCAAGAGATGGCATTGAATATGATGAAATTAAGATTAATAATGATTACACATCTAATGATAATGATGAAACATATGAAATAGTTGAGTATGATGACCTACTAAATATAATGGAGGAATTCGATTTAAATGATGACTTTACTAAAGAAAGTTCTAAAGTAGAGTCTGTATCAGATGACGACTATAATCTTGATGAAGAAGAAATATACTAATCAAATTTTAAATGATAGAACTTGCATAGTTACTAGAAAAAAGTACCCAAAAGAGAAATTGCTTAGAATAGCAAAAGTAAATAATGAATACTTTGTAGACATTAACCAAAATATGGGTGGCAGAGGTTTATATGTTCTAAAAGAAGATAGAATAATTAGCATTTGTATTAGTAAGCAAATATTAATGAAAAAACTAAAACTGTCAAGTGAAGAATACATTAAGATAGAAAATGAACTAAAAAAAATAATATAGGAGAAATAATGGGAAAAAAGAAAGCAACAAGACCTTTAATAAATTTGAAAGAAAATCTTTTAGAAGTAGACGCATCATTTAAAAATGGTTTAGTTACCTTTAGTAAGAGTCTAACTTTGAAAGAAGTTTCTAATTTAATAAACAAGAGTACTAGAGACTTAATAAGGTTGTTAAAAAAGGAAAAGATTGTGGACATTCCTTTTATTAGCGAAGACTACTCACTAAGTGTAGATCAATTAT
>JABSQC010000024.1:2196-8220 GCA_013214845.1 Mycoplasmataceae bacterium | reverse complement strand
CTTTCTTAGAAGCTAGTAAGACTAAAACTGATGTCAAGAGAATTGATGGAACTAACTTTGGATGCCCTTTCCTTGGAGTATTCGACTATCCTTACACTCTTCTTCATAGACTGATCTTAAGAGGAACAAAATAAGAAACTCCTTCTGCTAAATCAATAAATCCATACTCATTATTTTTAGTAAAAAATACTCCTAGCTTATTATTAAATTTTCTTGAAAGTGAATAAAAATCATTTTTAAAACTAATTATATTTTTATCAATAAGTTGCTTTATTGTCTTATCAATTTCTTCTTGATTTTTATTAGTAAAAGCAACCTTAACTTGGTCATTAGTTAAGGTCTTGTTTGCTATAAGAAGTTGCAAAAAATCATATTTCATTTTATATTACATGAGATATAACTATCATAATAAAAAATACTGTTGTTAAGATTCCTGTTGATCAAAGTATTACTTTATCAACACCTCTTGCTTTAGTATTTTCAAAAAGTTGAACATTGTCGTTACCAAGTATAGTTCCACTGTTAGCTTTTGCTGCAGCTGATTGTAAATATACCAATATTATTATAAGTATCGAAATGATACTTCCTATTATCATTATTGCTTCCATATCTCTTAAATTAATTATACTTACTTTTAACTAGTAAAGTTTCCTGAAGCCATATGTAATGTGACTACTGCCTTACCAGTTGCACCATTACGGTTCTTAGAAATAATGACTTCTACAGGTTGAGATGATGTATTTTTTTCAGCATTATAGTAACCATCTCTATACAAGAACATGATGATGTCGGCATCTTGTTCAATTGCCCCAGACTCACGTATGTCTGACATAAGAGGTCTTTTATCATCCTTACCTCTAGACTCAACACTACGGTTTAACTGAGCCAGAACAATTATTGGGATATTTAATTCACGTGCAAGTAGTTTAAGAGTTCTAGAAATATCAGAAACATCTTGCTGTCTATTTCCTGTTGTTCTACTTTGTGTAATTAACTGTAAGTAATCTATTACAACCATATCCAATGGATTATTCATGGCATAGTTTCTAATTTTTCAAACCATTTCACCAATCTTAATACCAGGTGTATCATCAATTACTAGATTCAATCTTTCAATAGCTGGTTTAGCTTGTTGTAGTTTAGCTCAATCTTTACTTCCCATCTTGTTAGGATTTTTTAAGACTTTACCATCAATAAATGCATTAGCTGAAATTATTCTCTGAGTAATTTGATCAACTGGCATCTCTAAAGAAAAGTAGTAAACATGTCTTTTAACTGAAACATTAGCTGAAAGAGCAAGTGAAAATGCAGTTTTACCCATAGAAGGTCTAGCTGCAAGTATAACTAAATCACCCTTTCTAAATCCTTGAACTAGGCCATCTAAATCATTAAATCCAGTTTGAATTCCTTCTGGTTCATCATCTGAATTAATAGACTTAAGTTTTTCAATATAATCCACTACGGCATCGCTAATTTTTTCTTCCCTTTTAGGGCCTTTTTCCCTAGTAACACTAAAAATATCTTCCTCTATTTTTTCAATTATTGTTCCAACTTCATCATCAGTTTCATCTAAGTATTTTTTAGAATCATCTAAAAATGATTTTAAATCTCTTAATTTAGTTTTTTCTTTAAGGGCAGCAACATATGTTTCTATATTTGAAGCTACACCTGCTGATCTTACTAAAGTCGATAGGTATTCGGGTTTACCAATCTTTTTGATATCTCCATTGTTGTTTAGCTTAGTTAAAATTGATACTAAATCAATAGTTTTATTTTCATCATATAAATTTTTTATATTATTAAAAATAACCTTATTAGGTTCATTTTCAAAATCGTTAATATCTAAAAGTCCTATTACTTCTTGAGATACTCTGCTATTAGTTATAAGAAGTCCCAATACTGATACTTCGTTTTCATATGATTTATAGATTGCCATTTTAATTACCTGTTCTTTGTATTATTTGTAATAAAAGTTTCTTGACCTCTAAGGTGTCTTTGTTAGTAACAATTGCTGCTGCAGCATTATCTCTACCACCACCACCAAGTTCTTGTACTACTTCTGTTATATTATATCTACCATTACCTCTTGCAGATACCTTAACTTTGTCTTTAGCTACTTTAGCAATTATGAATGAAGCATCAATCCCTTCAACATTAATTAAACGGTCTCCTGATATTGATAGAGAAATATCATCTTTGACAATGTAATCTCTATCAGCTGTAGCTATAATCAAATTTTTGTCAATTACTTGAATGTGTTTTAATATCAAGTTAGAATCCAAGAATGCTTCAATAGGTGTATTAGAGTATTCTGAAGCCCTATTCATTCTGGCACCTCATTTTGATAAAAGAGAAACGGCTTCAAAAGTAAGATGAGATAGACCATTTGTTAGTGACCTTGTATCTATTAGAATACCTACAAGAAGCATCATTGCTAATTCTTTACTTATTGAAATTCTTTTTGTTCTACTAGAAATAACATCAATAATAAGCGTCAATATTTCAGCAGTAGATGATGCTCTTACATCTAAGTAGATGTTTTCAGCAGTTGTTTTAAATGATGATTCAGAAAGTAAATGATGATCAATAATAATTAGATTTTCTCTTGGATGTGTTTCAAGAACTTTTTTAGGCAACTGAAGACTTGAAGTTGTATCTAAAACAATTACTAATGTATCTTTCTTAATATTGTGTCTTAGGATTAATTCACTAGTAATCATAAGTTTTGACATTTTAGAATCTAACATGTCATTTGCTAACTTGTTAGCAGTATCATCCATTTTATCAATATAAAATTTAACATTCTTGTTTAACTGAGATGCAAAAGTACAAGTAGCAATTGAAGATGATAATGAATCAGCGTCTGACCTATTATGACCTATAATAATGACGTTTTTAGCCATTGATATCTTTCTTATTAGGTTAGTTGCAAATATGCTTATATTTCCCTTATTTAGTCCTGCTATAGTAATTTGACCATCTTCTATTCTTGACACTTCTTTATCATGTTCTTTAACAACCACTTGGTTAGAACCAGACTCTTCAGCTACTTTTAAAGCCTCTTCTGCCATTAAACCATTTTTGTCTACAGAGCTACTTCCTAAACCAAGTCCAATAGAAACCACAGCATTATCTGTTTTATTGTTAAGAACTTTATTTAGTTCTGTAAATAGTGAATCTTTACTAGATAAAAAGGCATCTCTATAATTTTCAAAATTCATTGAAAATAATCAGTTGTCATTATCAACATTTTTATTACTGTTATAGAAATATGCGTTGTGTTTAATAGATCAATCACTAATAACTTTTTGAACTTTATATGAAACTTCATAATCAGATAAAACATTAGTTTTACCTATATTTAAATTAGATATTTTAATTAAACCAATAACTACTCTTGAGTTTATTGATAGAGAATATAGTTTTTCTAATTCTGTTTGATCTTTTAAAATTAAACCTTTAATAGATGGAATAGACTTAACATCATAAGATTTTTTATTTACTGTATATGTTGCAGATGTCATTCTACTTCCATCATGATTGCTTAGATCAATACCAGGAAATAATTTAACTAAATCAGTACCTTCAACATCAACGATTCCATTTTCTTTAAGATCATCAGAAACAGATATTATACGATTAAATTTGTCATAAAGTATTAGACCACTATCAGAATTTCTTAAAGACATATCACTGATAGATTTTACAGCCTTACTTTTACTAGACACCCTTAAAAAGTAACGTGTCTTAGCAAAAGTAAAGCTACCTATATAGATAGCTATAACCATTAACCCTGCAAAAATTAATGCAATTTGTGAAAGGGTATCATTAGTAAAAAAAGATGTAGCAATACTAAATATAGCAATCCCTAGGGATAGTATGCTGTATAGAGTAATTCTTCATCTTAACTTCATTATTTTATATTATTATCTTGTGTAGTAAGGCATAAGACCCATTTCTCTAGATCTCTTAATTGCTGTAGCTAATTTTCTTTGTCATTTAGCTGATGTTCCTGTAATTCTAGTAGGTAGTATTTTACCATTTGAATTTGAAACAAATCTACTTAATAATTCTACATTTTTATAATCAATGTATTCAAATTTATTTTCTTTGAAAAAACACTTCTTGTTTCCTCTTCCTTTTCTATTATTTGTATTCTTATTATTCATAATCTTTCCTATTCGAAAACAAAATCTAAGTCATCAAAATCATTCATTGATTCACTTTTGCTCTCTGTGTTATCGTTTTTTGAAGAATTTGAGTAATCTTTGCTTTGGTTATTATTTCTAGAACCTTTCTTGTCTAAGAAAGTTAATCTATCAGTAACAACTTCAATACGACTAACGTTTTTTCCTTCTTTATTTGTGTAATTAGAAGAATTAATTCTTCCTTCTATAGCTACCATACTTCCCTTATCTAAGTATTGGTCAGCTAGTTCAGCAGTCTTTCTAAAAGCAACACATGGTATAAAGTCAGCTTGGTCGCTTGAAACTCTACTTGCTGCAATAGTAAATCTTGAGTATGCTGTACCTGTTGATGATGTATCAAATGTAGGTTTTGCAGTTAATCTACCTACAATAATAGTTTTATTTACCACTATTATTTTCCTTCTGCGCTACTGCCTTAGGCGCTTCGTTTTTTGAGTCACCTTCTTTAGAGTGGTCTACCTTAGTATTTTCTCTATTATCAAATTTTCTTTTATAATTTTTTCTTGTATGTTTTATAGGTAATTTATTTTTAACTTCTAAATTCATTTCATATGGTCATTTATCTTCGTGTTTTATAACCATTATTCTTAAAATATCTGAAGTTATTCTATAGTACCTATTTATTTCTTCTATATTTTCTGAATTTGTTTCAGCATAATAAACGTTATAGAATCCTTTATCTTCTTTCTTAATTTCGTATGCGAATGACTTCAATCCTAGTTCTTCTTTTTTAACTATATTTCCGTCATTGTCTGTTATTTTTTTCTCAAATGTTGTAGTTAATTCCTTAAGTCTAGCTTCATTTGTTTTCCCTGAAAAAATAACCATTATTTCATATCTTCTCATAGTTTTCTCCTTTTGGACATTTGGCTACATTTAGCAGCAAGTGAGTTTAAGATTTTTTTATTTTGTTATTTTAGTATTTTAGTTTTTAAAATTCATCAGTAAATTTGTCTACTACAACTTGGAAGTATTCATCATTAATTGACTTTTCATCAAAGTCTCCTACTGAATCTCCATCTGTGTAAAGTCTATCAAAATATTGTGCTGGACATGATCCTGCAATTAATTTTTCATCGTGTATTCAAGCTATTACTCTGTTTCCAGTTGCTTGGTTAAAGAATTCGTGAACGACAAACCCTTTGTCTCTTAAATAATCTTCAAATTTTTCTATTATCTCGTACATTATTATCTCCTGTAAAATTATAAACTCACTAAAATTATAAAGTATTTATAGTAAAAAACTATCCTTGTTTGCTATTTTACATCTGATATTGTATGTTTGTTAAGCATGACCATAGCCAAACTATCTAGATTAATCTCAGCTATTATTTTGTCACCATAATATTTGTATGAATCATTACTACTAAATTCAAAATCTTTGTTATTATAGTCAACTTTGGATAGAGAGCCAATTACTACAGGTTTATTAGCGTATTGATTGTAATAAGTTATTAAGAATAAATTATTTCTATTGTTTATTTTTAAATCATAGTATGACAATTCCTTAAGCAAGTATTTATCACAATTACCAAAAATATTAAGCTTGTTAGACCTTGCAATTTTTTTGAAAATATCACTTGGTTCTAAAAAATTGTATTTTTTAGATAATATTTTTCAATTAAAAAATGATATTTCATCTTCTAATGTAAATGATTGAAATAATTTATCATTTCTAGAAGTAAGAATTTTTTCAGTACTTGAGATAATATTAAACACTTCTTTTAGTAAGTCTTTTGTACTTTCTGAACTTTCAATATTATATTCAGATTTAACAGCGAAAGTTAATCATTTTTCATATAAATTTGTATTTGCT
>JABSQC010000024.1:0-2186 GCA_013214845.1 Mycoplasmataceae bacterium | reverse complement strand
AAAGCGGTATATCTCTATAGTATTTATTTGAAATACTATACAAAGAGTTACTTCCATCAGTTTCTCTTAAAATAACATCCATTAGATTACTACATGAATCATTATTTAATTGCATTACTTTCCCATCATATGTATCAAAATTAATACTTCTTAATGGATTATCATTACTTATTGGAACATGCTTAACCAATTCATTATGTTCAACATATCTAACATCATACATACTCCTAAAAGTAGATACAATTATTTTTAAAAGTAATTCTTTTAATTCTTGTGTTTCTAAATAGCTTATATTGTCATTTGTCTTTTTCATTATTTTCTTTTAAGTTGTGGAAATAGTAAAACATCTCTAATAGAAGACTTGTTATTAACTAGCATTGCAAGTCTGTCAATACCTAGCCCCATACCACCTGTAGGTGGCATTCCGTACTCTAATGCTTGAACATAATCTATATCCATCTCAGAAGCTTCTTCAGAACCTAATTCTTTTTCTTTAAGTTGACTTAAAAATCTATTGTATTGGTCATCTGGATCATTTAATTCAGAAAAGGCATTTGCATATTCTCTACCAGCAATATATAGTTCGAATCTATCAGTCATTGTGTTGTCATCTTTGTTTCTTTTTGCTAGTGGAGAAACTTCAACAGGGTAACCTGTTACAAATGTAGGTTGTATCAACTTATCTTCACAAAACTCTTCAAAAAATTCTGTAATTATATGTCCTATTCCATACATGTGATCAGAAATTTTTACATTGTGCTTCTTAGCAATTTTTTTAGCTTCTTCAAATGACTTAACTTTTTTGAAATCTATACCTTTTTCTTTTTTAATTAGTTCTATCATTGATATTTTTTTAAATGGTTTAGAAAAATCTAATTTATGTTCTTGGTAATCGATTACTTCAGTTCCCCTAACTGACTTAACAACACCTTTAACAAGAGCTTCTGTCACTTCAATCATTGTGTCTAAATTACCATTAGCTTCATATAACTCAATAGATGTAAATTCAGGATTATGTTTTGTTGAAATACCTTCATTTCTAAATATTCTACCTATCTCATACACTTTGTCAAATCCACCTACAATTAATCTTTTTAAATGTAGTTCAGTTGCAATTCTAAGATATAAATCTTGACCTAAAGAATTATGATGAGTTTCAAATGGTTTAGCAGCTGCTCCACCTAAAGTACCATGCAGCATAGGAGTTTCAACTTCAATATAACCTCTTTCGTCTAATATTCTTTGAATAGTTCTAATCATCTTAGTTCTATTTCTAAAAACTTCTCTGGCTTCGTCGTTAACTATAAGATCAACATATCTTCTTCTATATTTTTCTTCTATGTCAGTTAAACCATGAAATTTCTCAGGTAATGGTCTAAGAGATTTTGTAAGTAGCTTATATGAAGTAACTCTTATAGTTAATTCACCAGTTCCTGTAATCATTAAATTACCTTCTACTCCAATATAATCACCAATGTCAGCAAGTGATCACACATTAAAGTCTAGTTCACTTATTTCAGCTTTTTTTATATAAATTTGGATGCTTCCATAAGAATCCTTTATTTGCATAAATCCTGCTTTACCTTGGCCTCTTTTAAGCATTACTCTACCTGTAAGTTTAAATAATTCTTTTTGTGCTTCTGGATTATTTTCTAAGTCTTCTTTAGACTTAATATTAATAAATTTTTCTTTTATATCTTTTGAATAATGTGAAGGTTTAAAATAACCATCTCCAAATGGGTCAATTCCTAATTCTTTTAACTTTTCTAGTTTTTCTCTTCTAGCTATTTCTTGTTCACTAAATTCTCTTTTCATATCTTTCCTAAATATTATTATAGCAATTATTAATAATTAAAAAAAATAGGATATTCCTATTTCTTTAAAATTATTAATATTTTTAAAAGGATTATTTTCCTTATTTATTCTTATTATCAGTTGCTTTTGTATCTTTAGTTTTAGAACTTTTGTCAGTATTAGATTCAGATTTATCTTCTTTTTCAGAATCTTTTGCAGTATCAGTGTTTGCTTTCGCTTCTTCCTTAACCGCTTTTTCCTTTTCAGCTTTTTCTCTAGCTGCTTGTTCTTTTTCAGCTTTTTCCTTTGCTGCTTTTTCTTTAGCTGCTTTTTCCTTTGCCGCTTTTTCTTCTGCTAACTTTCTTTTTTTAGCTTCCTCTGCTTTTCTATGA
>JABSQC010000023.1:2806-7932 GCA_013214845.1 Mycoplasmataceae bacterium | reverse complement strand
ATGTTTTTTAAGTACACAAAATATTATTATTGGTACAAGAATAATAATAAATAAATTACTTATGTAAATAAGTAAAATTACTAAAATTAAAACAGAGAAATAAAAAAGCACATATTACCTTGTGCTTTTGATTTGTTATTTAGTTTATTTAATTATTTAATTACTTTGTTACAACTTGGTTACAGCTCGAGCATATTCCTTCGCTGTTTATTTCTTCTTTTTCAAAGAATTTTCAACATCTTGGACACTTTTCACCATTAAGATTGGATACAGTAACAGATAGCTCATTTCCTGCTAAAAATGAAACTTTTCCAACAACTAGTAATTCTACTAGATTGAATTTATTAAGTTGTTTAAATTCATTAGGAAGTGTGATTTCAACATTAGCTTCTAATGATCTTTTTAAAACACCATTCTTAATTGCAACTTCTATTTCTTTGTTTACTAAGTCACGTAATTTAAAGAAATCTTCCCATTTTTGCTCATCATTGAAGTTACTCTCAACTGTCTTAAATTCTTCTAAAAATATTGATTTTTTCCTATCTTTTTTAGGTAGATAAGAATATGTCTCGTCAATAGTTACAGGAATTATTGGTGCTAAGTAAGGAACTAGTGTATCAAGAATTCTGTATATTACAGTTTGTATTGATCTTCTATCTAAGTCATTAGCAGACTTTGTATAAAGAATGTCTTTTGCATAATCAAAATAAAATGAAGATAAGTCATTAATAAAGAATAATGATATATCACTCACAACTTTAGAAAAATCATATTTATCATATGAAGCAATTACATTTTTTACCAATTTTGAGAGTCTGTAATTTATGTAATTATGAACGCCATTTAATTCTTTAACTTGATTTTTCTCATAATCGAAATCATTTAAATTACCAAGCATAAACTTAATAGTATTTCTTAATTTTCTATATGATTCAGCAGATTGTTTTAATATGTTGTCTCCGATTCTAACATCATTTTTGTAATCTACTGAAGCAACTCATAGTCTCAGGATATCAGAACCAAGTGTTTTTGTTACTTTTAAAGGATCAATTGTATTTCCTAAGGACTTAGACATTTTATTTCCTTTTTCGTCTAAAACAAACCCGTGCGATAGGATTTGTTTAGTCATTGGTTTCTTAGTAGTTGCATATGAAGTTATTAAAGAAGAAGAAAATCAACCTCTATACTGGTCGGAACCTTCTAGGTATAAATCTATATCTGGTTGATTTTTATAATTTTTAACAAGACTTCACGAAGAACCTGAATCAAATCATACATCCATAGTATCTTTTTCTTTTCTCATCCCCTCCTCAAATTTTATTGACTTAGGCAATAATTGTTGAATTGAGTATGAGAATCATATTGAAGAACCATGTTCAGTAAATAATTTTTTAATATGATCAAAGAATTCTTTATCTTTTATTGGCTGACCATTAGGTTTGTATATTATAGGTAAAGGAAAACCTCAAAATCTCTGTCTTGAAATACATCAATCATCCCTATTTAATATCATCTTAGATAGTTTTTGTTTACCCCATGCAGGTACTCAATCAATTAAATCTGATGATTTAATTAAATCATCTCTTATTTTATTTATTGATGCAAATCATTGTTTTGTAGCTCTAAATACTACAGGTTTTTTAGTTCTTCAATCATGTGGATAAGAGTGTTTTATATCATTCTTACTTATAAGTTTATTAATGCTTTTTAAGTAATCAACAATTTCGTTTTGAGCTTTTAGATAGAATTTACCATTTCAGTCATCTCCAGAATTTATCATTATTCCTCTTTCATCTAAAACAGTAAAAATCTTAAGATTGTGTTCTTTTGCTGCAATAAAATCATCAGCACCATGACCACCAGCTATATGAACTGAACCAGTACCTGCTTCAGTAGTAACATGGTTTGCAACAATTACTTTTGAATCATTATTGTTAAGCGGGTTTATTGCTGTAATATTAAGCTCAGCAATTTCACTACCGGTAGCTAAATGATTGACAGAAATAGATTCTAAGTTATTACTTGATAAGAATTTTTCAACTAATTCAGTTGCAATAATAAATTTATCACTTTGTGTTTCAACTAATGAATAATTTATTTTTTTACCTAATGCTATACCCACATTCGCAGGAAGAGTTCAAGGAGTAGTAGTTCAAATAACAAGCTTGTATTGTTTTTTAATTAATCCATAATCTTTTTTTACTTCAAAAGGAACAAATATAGATGGAGAAACAACGTCTTTGTATTCAATCTCCGCCTCCGCCAAAGCTGTCTCAGATGATCAAGATCAATGTATTGGTTTTAAATCTTGATAAATAAGTCCGTCTCTAAACATTGAAGAAAAAATATCTAATTGCTGTGCTTCAAATTCATTATCTAATGTCTTATATATGTCATTAAAATTTGATGATAAAGATAAATTTTTCATTTGTTCTTTTTGGTTTTCAACTTGTTTTAATGCATATTCTTTAGCTTTACTTAGGTATTCGCCAACTTCCATTTTCTTAACTGAATAACCCTTCTTTTGAACAGCAACTTCAATTGGTAACCCGTGAGTATCTCAACCCATTGTTCAATAAACTTGGTGTCCACTCATAGCTTTGTACTTTATAATAATATCTTTCAATATTTTATTCAAAGCATGACCTACATGAATGTTTCCATTTGCATATGGAGGTCCGTCGTGTAGGTTAAAAGTCTTTTTTTTATTATTATTTCATTCTGAAAATATATTTTCTTTTAATCACTTATCTCTAAAAAGAGGTTCCTTATTAACTAAGTTACCTCTCATTTCAAATTTAGTAAAGGGCATTATTAATGTATCTTTATAATCTTTACTCATTTATTTACCTTCTATTCATTCAAGTATTTGTTTAGTAGTTAAATAACTATCATTATCTATTGACATTTTTCTTAAAAGGTCAGTATTTAGATTATCATTATTTATCTTGTATTTTCTATCAAGTTGTGAAAATGATCCTACTTTATCTTTTTCAAACTCTTTTACTTTTTTAATTGCTTCCTCAAGTCTTTGTGTTTGTTTCATAATCAGATCCTCTTCAGAAGAAATTTTGTCTTTATAGTTTTCAAACTCTTTTATTTCTTTTTCTTTAGAATTTATCTTGCTGTCAAAATCATGGTTTTTGTCTCTAAGTATCTCGATAGTAGCAACTGCTTTATGATACTCATCTATTAGGTCAGATATTGTTTCAAGGTTTTCATCATCTAGTGAAGTAACATTTACATTTAAATAATCAAGCGGAGAATCAATACTAAATGCTTCCTCTCCTACAAAATGTTTTAATGAAGAATCTATTTCAAATTCTAGTTTTTGATTATGATCTAATTTTCTATTAAGATTTGCTATAACAGTGATTGTATTAGAGTACTCAGCAGCTAACTCATCAACACTATTGATGTATGAAGATCCATCAAGATTCATTAATTTAGAATCAGTAATAAACTTGTTTGCTTTTGAAGAACTATCTTTATCACCACTTTCATAATTATTTAACTTACTCTTAATTTCATCTAATTCTTTTTCTAAAACATCAGTTCTTTCTTTTTCTAACTTAAACTGACTTTCAAAATTATTTTTTTCATCTCTTATAAGAATTATTTCTTTTTCTAGATCGTTTGTTTTATTATTTTTATTTAAAAGAATTATTTCTTTTTTTAATTCATTTATTTCTTCTTTTTTGGATTCTAAAATCTCTTTATTTTTTTCTTTCAATCTATTTATTTCAATTTTATAGTTGTTAGATGTTTCAGTTAAACTCTTATTTGCATCACTTAGTTCATTGTTTAGTGGCAACTCTTTTTTAAGAATAAATAATTCTTCATTTAGTTCCAAGTTTCTTAAATTTACTTCTGATAACTCTTTTGTTGCTGTGTCCAAAGCTTCCTTAAGTCCGTGAAATTCACTTTTAGCATCTATTTGTTCAGACTCGCTAGTGTCAAACTTCTCAGTTCACTTCTTAACTTCTAAATTAGAAGCTTCAAGCTTTTTAGAAATTTCTTTATTTTTTTCTTTAAGTTCTTTTACTTCCGATTTAATTTCTTCGTTTTCATCTACAAGTGAGTTAGCTTTTTTAAGTTTATTTAAAGTAGCTTTATTTTCTTCTTTTAAATTTTTTAACTCTAATTCAAGCTCCGCGTATTTCTTGCTATTTTTGTCTAATTCATTTTCATTAGATGAAGAAACATTTTTTTCCTTTTTTAAATTTGACTTAAGACTTTTAATTTCTGTTGACAATTTTTTATTTACAGATTTTAAATCACTTATTTCATTTAGCTTGATTTCTAAGTCATCTTCTAGTTCTTTGTTAATTTTTTCAAATTCAACAAAATTATTGTTTTCTTTGTTTATTTTACTGTTAAGTTCTTCAATATCTTCTTTTAATAAATCATAAGAGCTTCTGCTTACAGTGTTCTCCATTAAATCAACTTTTTCTAATTTAACTAATTTTAGTTCTTTTTTTAAGTTGTCAAGCTTTTCAATGTATTCTTTGTTAATATCATTAGCTTCATCTACCTTTCTAGCAGATTCATCTGATAATTTATTATATTCAATCTTTAAATTTTGAATTTCTTTATTCAAGTTTTTTTCTAATTGAATATTTTTATTTTCCAACTCAAGAATATTTTTTTTATTGCTCTCTATTGTATCTTTGTGCTCTTTTTTTAAATTAGATAATTCTTTTTCAATTGTTAGTGATGAGTCTTCTTTTTTAGACCTTAATTCTTCTAATTGCTTATTGTATTCATTATAAATTGACTGATTATCATTTTTTAAAGACTGAATTTCTTTCTTAGAATTCATGTCAATTATTTTTTTATCAGCTTTTTCTTCCTCAAGTTTCAATTCTAAATTTTCAACTTTTTCACTTAGTTTTTCATTTATTTTACTTAATTTATCCAATTCTTTTTTAGTAGATGTATCTACCTTATTATTGCTTTTTTTTAATTCTTTTGATTTGAAAAAAGGTAGTAAATGCGAAAATAATACTTTTTTACACTTTAGTGTGAATTGGCATTTGGAGAATTTTCTTTTTACTCATCAGATGGACCCTAGTCATGGTCGTTTAGTCGGGGGCTTTTGCTTACTGGTTTTTCAGATCCCACTT
>JABSQC010000023.1:0-2796 GCA_013214845.1 Mycoplasmataceae bacterium | reverse complement strand
AAGTTTTGATTTAGTTTCACTACATCTTTTTCATAATTGCTTGTTTTTTTAGACAATTCATCAATCCTTTTAGTAGTAGCTTTTTTTAAATTAATAAGCTCGTTTGTATCTTTTGAAAGTTTTGCAATTTCATCGTTTAATGTTTCTATTTCTTTGTTTTTAGAATCTAATGTAATAACAATTTCATTCTTTTTGTCTTCTAAATCCTTGTTACTTTCGTTCAAATCGTCAATAGTAGACAAAATTACTTTTGTTCTATCTTTCATAAATTCATTTTCAAATTTAAGTTTCTCTATTTTAGTCATTTACATAAATTATAATTTATATTGAAATAAAAAAAATAAATACTTTTGTATTTATTTCATAACTCTATCTATCTTAGCTTTTATCTTTTGATAGTAAGGTTCTATGTTAACTTTTGACCCAGTTAGCATAAACACTCTCTTAATAAGTTTCTTTTGAGAACCATCATAAGCTAGAAGCATTCCTGTTGTAATATCAACAATTCTCCCTATTTCATTAGAATTAGTTTCTCTTAAGTCAATTATTGCTACATTATTTGTTTTTATTCAATTATTGACTTCCTTTAAATCATCTATACTATTAACAATAAATTCCTTTAATCTTTTCTTGTCATATTCATCTATAGATGGATTTATGCTAATGTCTGCTTGAAGCATTTTTTCTCTAGTAATATGCTTTCCAATTAAATGATCTTGGTACTCTCTACTTCTTGAATTATTTAAACTATCGAGATTAGTTTTATTTAGAGATTCATTTAAAGGTTTTTTATCTTGACTAAAAGTATTTAGTTCCGCAGTTATAGAAACATCTCTATAGCCACTTATATTTTCTTCATCTCTAATTCCAGAGATATCATCACTATTATTCTGTTTAGAAGGAGTGTTATTAAAAGAAAAACTTTTTGTGCTGTTAAAACTATTATCCTTTTTTAGTTTTTCATGCAAATCTTTCTCTTTTGTATTTTCACTATTGTCTCCAATAGATTGGTTGTTAAGTATAGATGAAGGGTTAGTGTAAACATCTAAAGTTCCTGTTGGTGAATTGTGTGTTTTTATACCCTCATTGTAGTTTGATTTGCTTTTCTTTTTAAAAATCATAAGTTGTCCTCCTATTTAATATTTCTTAAGAAAAAAGGTAGATCGTCATCTGTATCATTTATGTCACTAGGATTTGAATTTCCATACCTTACATTATTAGATGAAATTCCTTCTTGAGTTGCATATGAGTTAAAAGATGGATTGTTATGTCTAGAATTATTTAAAGAATTTCTATCTCTTTCTACTGTTTCACTAACAGTGTCAAATTCTAAAGTTTTTGAAGCAGCACTAGTGTAATTTTCTGTTTCAATGTTGTTTTCTTTTATATCTTCTGAAATGTCACCAGAGTAACTGTCTAACCCAGAAGCTATAACTGAAACAACTATTTCGTCTCCTAATTTTTCATTAATCATAATACCAAATATTACATTAATTTCTCTACCAGCAGCATCTTTAATTGCTTGTACAACTGCGTGTGCATCATTTATTGATACATCACTGCCACCTGTAACGTTAATAATTGCATTCTTAGCGCCTCTTATTGAAGCTTCAAGTATAGGTGAGTTTATAGCTTCAATAGCAGCTCTAACAGCTCTATCTTCACCATTGGCATTACCAATACCAATTAGTGCAGGACCTTGGTCCTTTAAAACAGTTTTTACATCAGCAAAATCTAAGTTAATTAATGCTGGAGTAGCAATCAGGTCAGTAATTGTTCTAACACCTTGTTTAAGAACTGCATCTGCATATTTAAATGAATCTTTAATTGGAACTCCACCAAGTTCTAATAAAAGTCTGTCATTAGAAACAATTATAACTTGTCTGTCTGTACCCTCGAAATTAAATGGAGTAGTAACTATACCGATAACTAAGGCACCAGCTTCTTTAGCAATTTTAGCTATTACAGGAGCAGCACCTGTACCAGTTCCTCCTCCCATTCCTGCTGCAACAAAAACTAAATCAGCTCCATGAAGAGCTTGTCTTATACTCTCTTCAGATTCAATTGCTGCTCTCTCACCAACAACTGGGTCTGATCCAGCTCCTAATCCTCTTGTGTTCTCTTCACCTAAAGTTATTTTAACTGGTGCTGGTGAAGAATTAAGAACTTGTTTATCAGTATTAGCTACTATAAATTCAAGTCCAGTAACTCCGTCATTAATCATACGATTAACAGCATTGTTACCTCCACCACCGACTCCTATTATTTTTATCT
This sequence comes from Mycoplasmataceae bacterium, assembly GCA_013214845.1. Lineage (GTDB taxonomy): Bacteria > Bacillota_I > Bacilli_A > Mycoplasmatales > Hepatoplasmataceae > DT-50. Next base: position 522 of record JABSQC010000023.1, on the reverse strand, counting down.
TAGCAATTGAGTCGCTTTTTAAATCTAAATCAAAATCTTCAAACATACATCTATCTCCTATTTTTTTTACTTCATTCAGAATTTTTATTTATCATATTAATTATAGATTTAAATTGCAATATTTTATTATGATTTGAAGTAATACTTAAAGCTTTTTCTTTTATTGATGAAATTAAGTTAGTATCTCCTGATGACAGTGTGTTGTTGTTTTTAATATATTTCTCACCAATATTTTGGAAATACAGTCTGTCAAGTCTTTCGTGGTATATATCTATAACTTTAATATTTTCACTAGGGTATTTTGAAATAACACATTTTTTCATTCCTTTTATTTGGAATGCTTGTCCTGTAAATACCATTTTTAGATGTGTCATATTATTCTCAATCAATAAAGAAACTACATCATTTAATATTTGATTAATATAATTTTCAAATGTTTTTCTTACTGAACTAGTAAGTAACTCAGGTGAAACCAATGCACCGATTTCATTATATTTATCTATAAATAATTTTCTATCATTT
>JABSQC010000022.1 GCA_013214845.1 Mycoplasmataceae bacterium | reverse complement strand
TAAATTAATAAAAAAAGAGTTCTATTATAGAACTCTTTTATTTTATAATTTTATTAGTATGTCAAAAATAATACAAGTATTTAAAGATTGAAAGTTAATGAAGAGAGTTCTAATTACAATCGCTCTTTTACTAGTCTTTAGATTAGGGGCCCAGTTAACACTACCTGGTGTTACAGTTAATGAACAAGCTTCTGGTGACTCTTTCTTTTCTTTAATGAATACGTTGTCAGGTGGAGGGTTAAATTCTTTTTCTATTTTTGCTTTAGGAGTTTCTCCATACATAACTTCATCAATTATAATTCAGCTACTTTCATCAGACGTAGTTCCTCCTTTGAGCAGATGAAAAAAAGAAGGTGAATCAGGAAAGATAAAAACTGAAAGAGTTACTAGATTGACAGCAGTAGCAATAGGTATAATACAAGCTTTAGCTATAACTCTTGCTTATAGTAGTAATTCATATATAACTGTTAACTCACCATTTAGTGAAACAGGAACTGTCATAATATTCTCTATTATTATGACTGCCGGAACAATGATGTCAATATGAATAGCTGATCTAATTTCAAAAAACGGAATTGGTAATGGTACTTCACTTATAATCTTTGCAGGTATAGCTGCTTCACTCCCTGCTCAATTTGCACAACAATTTTCTTATACTGTGTCAGGGAACAATTCTACAGACCTTTACATAGGTGTACTTAATTTTATAGGTATTATATTTATGTTCTTAATGGTAATTGTATTAGTTGCTTTCTTCCAAGATTCAGAAAGAAGATTCCCATTGCAACAAACCGGTAAGAAAATGGACAAGTCTGACAAGAACATTGCACCTTATCTTCCGATAAAGGTAAATGTTTCAGGGGTTATACCAGTTATATTTGCTTCTTCAATAGTTACATTAATACCCACTATAGCTCAATTCCTTCCTGAATCATCTTATGCTAAATTAGTAATGATAGATTTATTTGCATTTACAAATTGATACGGACTTGTTATATATGCAATATTTATAATATTATTTACGTTTTTCTATGGACATGTTTCAATTGATCCAGAAACTATGTCTGAAAATTTCAAGAAGCAAGGTACATTTATACAAGGTGTTAAACCTGGGGAAGACACTAAAAAATTAATTGCTAGAACTATAAATAATTTATGTATTGTTGGTGGTATTTATCTTGCATTTATTGCCGTTCTACCTTATATACTAAGTGCTATAGGAATTACTTCATTTATTCCTATCGGAGGGACATCACTTATAATTTTAGTAGGAGTTGCAATTGACACATACAAAAATGTTGATGCTAGAATAATTGCTTCATCATATAAAACATCAATTAATAATTCTAAAAAACTTACAGATAAAAAGATTTCTGAAACTAAAAAACAAAATGAAAAAAATGTTTCTAATGAAAGTTCAGAAAAAGATAATATAGGAGATTTAATAATTTAATTATGATATACATATTTTTAGGAGTCCCTGGAGCAGGAAAAGGAACAATAGCTTCAAAGTTAGTAAATGAAAAAAATTTTAAACATATCTCAACTGGAGATGTATTTAGAGAAAACATAAGAAATAAAACTAAAATAGGACTTGAAGTAGAAAAATTAATTGCTGAAGGAAATTTAGTACCTGATGAATTAACAAATAAAATTGCTACACAAAAAATATTGGAATTTAATAACAATGATAAATTAATTTTGGATGGATATCCTAGAACAATAGATCAAGCAAAATATTTAGATAAATTTTTAAGCGATAATCAAAGTTTTATTTCAGGTGTTATTTATATGGATGCAGATCAAGATGTTGTCATTAAAAGAATTTCTTCAAGATTTTTATCTGAAAATGGAACAACACACAACTCTTTAATTGAAAAAATTATTGAAGAAAAAGGAAAATTCTATCTTAGTGATGGAACAAAATTAAGTAGAAGAGCTGATGATGAACCTATTAATGTTAAACAGAGATTTGTTGAATATGTAAATAAAACATCACCACTATTAAAATACTATGAAGAAAAAGGAATTGTATCAAAAGTTGATTCAAATAAAGATATAGATACAATATTTAATTCAATAGTTGATTCTATTGAGAGTTTTAATTAGAAAGGATAAATAATGTCAAGTTTAAGTATTGAAGAAATAAATAAAATTAGAGTTGCAAATAAAATAGTTGCAAAGGTCAACAGAGAAATTGCTTCTATTGCAAAACCTGGAGTTTCTTTAATAGAATTAGATGATGTAGCTAGAAAACTTATAAGAAAAGAAGGTGGAGAACCTATATTCTTGGGGTATCAAGGTTTTCCAAAGTCAATATGTACTTCAGTAAATGAAGCACTTATACATGGCATTCCAAACGGATATAAGTTAAAAGATGGAGATTTACTTTCTGTGGACACTGGAGTTAATTACCAAGGATATGCAGGTGATTCCGCTATATCAATACATATAGGTAAACCAAATAAAAATGCTGTTAAAATAGTTGATGCTGCAAATGAAGCACTTGAAGAAGCTTTAAAGATTTTGAAACCTGGTATTTATACTGGTGATATTGGAAATGTTATAGAATCTGTTGCACAAAAAAACGGATATAAAGTTACACATGATTTTGTTGGACACGGTTTAGGTAAAACTCTACATGAGAGCCCACAAGTACCTTGTTATGGAAAGAAAAAATCAGGAACAATGCTTGAAGAAGGTATGGTAATTTGTATTGAACCAATGTTGTTAACTGGAACAAAAGAAATTACAATTGATAAACTTGATAGATGAACAGTAAGATCTAAAAATTCTAAATTAACAGCACACGTTGAACACGCAGTTTTAATTACTAAAGATGGATATGAAATACTTGATGTTTAGAAGTATTTATTCATAGTTTAATAATTTATAAATATATATAATTAAACTATGAATAAACAAGACAAGATTAAGAAAGTTAATGAATTAGCTTCTATGGTAGGACCGCTATTTACAAAAATAGATGAAGCATATGCATCTTCAATGGATTTAATTTCTGTAAATTTTTTAGAAAAATATTATTTAAATAATACAAAGGAAGAAGTACAAGATATACATAATCAGTGAGCTGAAGATAATTCAGAATTAAGACACACTTTAAAAGATTTAAGAAAATTTATAAAGCATATAGATATATTGCCAGAGGACTCTTTTGTAACTAAAGTTATAAGAAACAATATTAAGTGAAATGTTTCTCAAGTATGGGAAATCATAACAGAAAATTTTACGATAGCTACTGCTGACTTAATAAAAGTAGGTAAAGAGAAATGAGAAGTTGATTTTCTTGATGTAAAACCAATTGAGATTCTTGAGAGAATACAAGTTGTTAATGATGACGAGCTTGAAACACATATATTTAGAACTTTTACTGAAACAAATGCCACAAAAGGAAGTGATAATGCAATACATCTTGTTACTGATTGATGAATTGACACACCTGTTGAAACTTACTTTTTAAGTGGTCAAAGTGATATGAAAAATAAAATTTCATTTGATAAATTAGATAAAGAACTTTCTAAGTTAAAAAATGATAAAGAATCATTTATCCAACTTGATTTATTTTCTATGACATATACTATTAAACTTGTTGTATTATCTGACATTATTAGATTAATTTCTATATACATGAAAGAATACTGAAATGATGAAACTGTTGAGATAATATCAAAAGCAATAATTGAAAATGATGACTTATGAGCATCTTTAAACTCTGAAGTTTGAGAAGAACAAATATCAATAATAACTAAGAATTTAGAAGAGAAAGATTCTAATGGAAAAGAGTTAGAAGGAATTTGAACAGTAGTTGCCAAAAAGAATGAGTTCTTTGGTAAGTTAATGAATAAATTAGGAATAAAAGAAATACATAACAAAAATTAGCAATATCAGACAATGATTGCTATTTTTTTATTATTTGTATATAATTTTAAAGAAAGGAGAAATAAATGAACGCAAGTTTTACACCCAACCCAAGTAATGATCCAAACATTTTAAAGAAGTATGGTAGAGATTTAACAGATTTAGCTGCCAGTGGTAAATTAGACCCTGTTATTGGAAGAGAAGAGGAAATACTAAGAATAACAAGAATTTTATCTAGAAGAACTAAAAACAATCCTGTATTAATAGGAGAACCAGGAGTAGGAAAAACTGCAATCATAGAGGGATTAGCATTTAGAATACTAAATGGTGAAGTTCCAGATATTTTAAAAGATAAAAGCATTGTAGAAATATCTATTTCTTCATTAATTGCTGGAGCCAAGTTTCAAGGTGAATTTGAGGAAAGATTAAAAGCAGTAATTAATGCAATTGAAAAATCAGATGGTGAAATAATTGCGTTTATTGATGAGGTTCACACAATAATAGGCGCTGGTTCAAATTTAGGAAATCCTCTTGATGCTTCTAACATACTAAAACCTTCACTTGCTAGGGGAACTTTTAGAATGATAGGTGCAACTACTAACGAAGAATATAGAAAGTACATTGAAAAAGATGCAGCATTTGAGAGAAGGTTACAAAAAGTAAATGTCAATGAACCTAGTGTCAGTGACACAATTTCTATACTTCGTGGGCTTAGAAGTAATTATGAATCATTTCACGGAGTTAGAATACATGATAATGCATTAACTTCTGCTTCTATACTTTCTGATAGATACATTCAAGATAGATTTCTTCCTGATAAAGCAATTGATTTAGTTGATGAGGCATGTTCTGAAATTAAGACACTTGCTGATTCTAGGCCAGATGAATTAGCTAAAAAAATAAAAAAAATATCTCAATTAAAAATGGAGACTGCTTCTTTAAGAAAAGAAACAGATGTTGTTTCTAAAAAAAGATTGAGTGAAATAAAATTACAAATTGAAGAATTAGAGCCAAGCATACAATCACTTGAAAAAAAATGAAATACTGAAAGAGATAGAATTAACTCTTATAAAAAGAAAAAAGAGAAGTTAAATAAATTAAAATTTGAAGTTGAAAAATTACAGAGAGACGGCGACTTGGAAAAAGCAGGAAAACTTATATATCAAGATATCCCCGTTCTTGAAAAGCAGATTGAGAAAAGTAAGCTGCAAATACAAAAAAATAAGTTAATAAGAGAAGAAGTTAATTTTGAAACAATTTCTAAAATAGTATCTAAGTGAACTGGAGTTCCTGTTTCATCGCTTATGTCATCTGAGAGAGAAAAACTTCTGAATTTAGAAAAAAACATTTCTAAAAATGTAAAAGGACAAAGTGAGGGAATCAATTTAGTTTCAGAGTCTATAAGAAGATCTAGAGCAGGAATCTCAGACCCTAATAAGCCAATTGGATCATTTATATTTATGGGACCAACAGGAGTAGGAAAAACTGAAGTTGCTAGACAGCTTGCTTTAGAAATGTTTGATTCTGAAAAGGCACTAATAAGATTAGATATGTCTGAATATTCAGAAAAGCATTCTATATCTAAATTAATTGGTTCTCCTCCTGGATATGTTGGATATGACCAAGGTGGTTCACTATCTGAGGAAGTGAGAAAAAGACCGTACTCAATCATACTGCTTGACGAGATTGAAAAAGCTCATAGAGAAGTATTTGATGTATTTTTACAAATATTGGACGACGGTAGATTGACTGACTCAAAAGGTAAAGTTATTAACTTTAAAAATACAATAATTATAATGACATCTAATATTGGTTCAAGTGACATCTTGAATAATGGAAAGAAAAATAAAGATGAGGCTGTTAACGACCTGCTTAAATTCTTTAGGCCAGAATTTGTAAATAGAATAGATGAAATAGTCACTTTTAATGCTTTAGATGCAAAAACAATTGTTGAGATAATAAGAAAAGAATTGAATGACTTATCAGAAAGAATACAGAAAAACAGATATATTGTTTCTTTTGATAGCAAAGTTATAAACTATATTGCTAAAAAATCTTTTGATGCTCAATTTGGAGCAAGACCTGTAAAAAGATTTATAACTAAAAATATTGAAAATTTAATTGCTAACTTAATATTAGAAAACAAAATAAAAAAAGATGTAAAAGTTAAATTTACATATGATGGTAAAGCCATAAAAATGATAAAAAGAAAACTAAATTAGCAATCAATTAAATATATTGCTAATTATATGTATAATTAAAATATGAGTTTAAAAGAATGGGAATCAAAGATACTCATAGATACGGTAGATATGTTTATAGATTCAGCTTTACCAGTTTCTTCTAGTGGTCTTCAACAAGAGAAAGAAATTGATTTATCTGGTGCTACTATAAGAAACATAATGGCTAATCTGGAAAAACTTGGTTATCTTAGGAAAGCTCATAATCAATCAGGTAGAATACCTACAACAAAGGGATATAAGTTCTATACAACAGCATTAGATTTGAATAAAAATGAGTTAGTTGTTGATAAGGAATTAATTACCAAACTAGATGACATAATTAACAAGAGAAAATTTGGAATAAACAATGTTATTGAAGAAACTGTAAAAGTTATTTCCGAAATAACAGACCTAGTTACAATAGCTAAATCTAAAAAAGAGGATTATATATTAGAAGCTATGAACTTATTTATTATTGACAAAAAGAAGTCAGTAATAACTATTGTTTCCAGCGGAAGAGATCCTGTATCAAAGGTAATTAATAATCCAAAAGGAATTTTGACAGATGATTTAAAAGTTTCTATTGATATATTTAATGAAAGGTTAAAAGGAACTTATATTTCTGAACTGAAGAAAAACGTAGAGTTAATAACACCTCTTATTTCACAAAAAGTTAAAAATTTTGATAAAGTTCTTGAGTTATTTACTAACTTAATAATGGAAGGAGTTGAAGGTGAAAAAAATTATAAGTCTGGAACTTCTAATATTATTAACTACAGAGACGTATATGATAAATTGGACAGAAAAAAATTATTATCAATTATAGAAGATAACAGCATTTGAAAAATATTAGAAGAGTCTGGTAAGACGAGTGATAGTGATAATAAGCTCACATTTACTACTGAAGAAGATTCTCATCTAGATAACATTGTTATAATAAATCGAGAAATTAATGTCAAAGGTGTAAAAACATCATTTGCACTAGCGGCACCTAAAAGAGTTAAATATAAACAAATTGCTACTATATTTGATTGACTTGAGTCTAAGTTAGAATTAATAAATAATGGAGAAGACAATGAGTAACGAAAGTGAAGATTTTTCAAAAGAACAAATTGAATTGAAAGAATTAATTGAAAAAACTGCATTGGAAGAAGGTTATCAAAAAATAATTGATATTTCAATAAGTACAGAATTTTATAAAAGCGGTTGAGTGACTATTAAGTTCAATAAGATGGCAGAGTGAGATAGTGAAAAAAACCAATTTAGATTTTTAACTACTTTACAAGAAATAGATAGATATAATGAATTGGTTGACTTATTTGGAATGCCGCCCGTTATTGATTACTTAGACTTAAAATAATATATATTTATTTAATTTGAAATGTTCCGGCTCAGTGCTACAGTATTCCGCTGACAAAGGTAAATCAGGAACCACAATTGGTCAAAATGACAACCAAATTATTTTGAAAAAATAAAATATAATATATTTATTAATAATTTAGACATAAGTTATTAAGAAAAGGAGATTATATGGGTGAGGAAAAAAAGAGTAGACGACCAAAAACAGATGAAAATTTAGATGATGCTAAATCAAACAAACAAAGATTAAAGGCAGAAAAAAAAGCTGATAAGAAGGAAGAAGCAAATTTTAAAAAATTGTCAAGTCAAGAAAAAATTGATTTTTTACAAGAAAAAATTAAAAAAATGAAATCTGACAGAATTATTGAATTAGCAAACTTAGATAATGCAAGAAAGCAATATGAAAAAGATTTTATAGATAGACAAAAATACGCTGTAGGTTCTTTTGCAAAAGACATTCTTCCAGCACTAGATACATTTAGTATGGCCTTGTCTTCAAAAAACGTTTCTGATGAAATTAGAAATTGATTGAGAGGATTTGAAATGGTTAAAGGAATGTTTGATCAATCATTTGAATTACATGGAATCAAAAAGATAGAAGTTAATGTTGGTGATCCTTTCAATAGTAAATACCACCATGCTGTAGAGCACAAAGCTGTTACAGATATGAAGCACGACACAATACTTAAAGTAAGTCAAAGTGGTTATATGATAGGAGATAGGTTATTAAGACCAGCAGCTGTTACTGTTGTTAACAATAATGCTAATACAGATAGCAATAATGAAGGTAATAAAAATGCAAATACTTCAGAACAAACTAACAATAATAACGAAAATGTTGCTTCTAGTAATCAACCAACAAGTGGTTCTAGCAACAACGTACAACAGCCAACAAACAACGCAAATGTAAGTCAAGGCACACAACAACAAGCCAATAACGCTAACATGAATGCGCAAAATAACGTTAATTCACAACAACAAATGAATAACGTTAACAATAACAGGAATACACAACAGAGTGTTAATTC
>JABSQC010000021.1 GCA_013214845.1 Mycoplasmataceae bacterium | reverse complement strand
CAACATGAGAATCAATAAATACAAATTCTTTAGATTATAATAATAAGCTTGCAACATTGGGAATTCATGAAACAAACAATAAATACTTGTCATTAGGTTTTGAAGTTACAGATAATAGTCAAGTAAGTTTAAGAATAATTCAGGGAGCAGACACACAGAATCTTAAAGCAGAAAAACCTTACATAGTAGACAAAATGGATACTTCTGATATAACTTTTAATCCAGATGATAATAATGTAAATCCTAATAAAAAACCTCCTACTACAGGACCTGATTCAGGAAATCCTCCTAATGTAGATCCAGCACCTGTAAGCTTAGAAGACTTGTTCTCTCTAACTCTTATAGAATATTCATATGATGAGTATAGATTAAATATTGACTACTCATTAGCATCTAATAGAGCTTTAGAATTGGAAAATGTAAATATTGGAAGTACGCAATATGATAAAAGTAGTCCAAACTGACATAACGATACTGCAAATAGTGTTTTGACAGTTACATTTGATAACTTATTGCCAGATACTGAATACAGCTATTACTTTGTTTTTTTAGACAACATTGGTAATAAATACATTTCATCAACTTACACATTTAGAACAAAACTTAAAGAATTTTCAACAGCAACAGGGAATCATTATATCCCTGGGCCAGGAAAAGTAAATAATTATTCTAATGAAACAAGTTACTGTACATACACAGGACATGTGGATATCGAACCTAATAATGGTTCATTCTACATACCTTATGACCCTAGTACTCAAAAATGTATATATGATAAAGTAAATGGAAGCAAAAATATTGGACCTGTATTTTTAATGAGTTCTAATGATATGGACAAATATGTAGATATGTCAGAAGTTAATCCTGACTTTGATTATGCTGGTTACTTAAATGAAGTAAGTAAAAGCGATGGTAAGATACCGATACTAGTACCACAAGCAGAGTCAAAAGGGACTATACATAAAGGTGATGTAATAGATGGTATAGATTTCAATAAGCATGGTAAAGATTTATTTGCACCAAATGAAACCGATTTCCAAATATATTCACAATTCTATGTTTATGATGAAGTTAATGTTCCAGTTAATTACTTTGGTACTTTAATACCCATTGATGACCCTGACTTCATGTATAACCAATCATATGATGAATCTACTGGTAATATTGTTGAACATTCTAATAAACCAGTAAATTCAAATAATAACAATATGTTAACCAGAGGATTTACAAATAAAGACGGAAATGGTTTAATTTCTAAATCGGGTGATGTTAGTGAATCATTTAAAACACTATCTGTTGGAATTAGAGTTAAAGAAGATGTAGGTGGAAGCTTTGGTAACTCAAATTTATTTAGTGAAACACTTTCATTTAATTTATTTGAATTAGTTAGTGGTGAAACAAGTTCAAAAAAATATAAATTTGATGTAAATAATTCAGACAAAATTATTTCAAATAAAAATTATCAAAGAATAGATAACCTAATTTATGCAATTAGTCAAATTGACAATATATCTTTAGGTAATATAGGAGACATTATATTAGCTATTAATTCGCTAAACTTTAGTTCATTGACTGTTCCAGGTAATGGTTCTATACCAAATGATGAAGTTGTTGTTTCAAGAGGTAGAGACAAAGGTAAATTTACAGCAGATGGAGTTGTATATCAAAATCAAATAATTGATTGGTATAACGAATATATGTACTATGCAATGAAGAATATAGAACCTGATGTATATAAATTAAACTATGTTAAAGATGGTGATGAATTAGGGGGCAATCTTCCTTATAATCTTAAGAACCCGCCAACCTTAGGTGAAACTAACACAGCAGTTGGTAAAATTGAAGTTGTTTTACTTAGACTAATAGATGGAAGAATGGTAACTAATTCATTCTTTATAAATGATTTTTACATAAGTGTTTATAAATACCAAAATGGTTTAAATTACACACCTTCATCATCTATAAACCCAACTGACCCAACTAGGTTATTAGGTGTAGTTAATGCTTCATCTATGGAAGGTAGATCAAACATTAAGTTATTAATAGGAAAATTATTGACTACTGACTTCTTATATAATATACAGGCATTTAATGGTAGCTATATTGATTTAATATCAACTACATTTTTAAAAACAGAAAATATTGGAATATATGTTGACAAAGTTATATATAAATTCACTTATCCTCTTTTAGAAAGTAAACAAAGTTTAGTCAATGCATTATTTATACTGGGTTTAATTGTCTCAACATTATTATTAGCTTTAATGTTGAGTATTTATATAAATAGCTCTAAGAAAGAAATTAACATACTTAAATCCATTGGGTGAGGCTCTAAGTCTATATTTGTATCAGATGCATACAATATATTAGTGTATTCAATATCTATAGTTATAGGATTATTAATTTCAAAATATGTTCTTGGTTTAATTTCAACTGGCCTTGGAATTGTTGCTGGAACATTCCCTATATCTATATTGTTATCAACACCAGCTATTCTTGCCTTAGTATTCGCCATTTTTGCTCTAATATTATTCATTTATACATATAAGATATACTTATATAACACAGCAAAAATAGATAAGGAATCTATTGCTTAGAATTTAATTTATATTAAAGCACTTATAGATAACTAAGTGTTTTTATTTTACAAAAAAATAAAAACATACATTTCTTATGTATAATAGTTTAAATGAGTTCATTTTTAATATCAACTATTGTTATAGTTTCAATACTAGCATTTGTATTGCTTTTATTGATACTTAAAAATTATTCAAAAATTAAGCTAATATCAAAAGCTTCTTTTAATTTTTCCAAAAAAAACTTTTTTTTATTCTTTTCATTTTTCTTATTTTTATCTATGTCACTCTCAGTAACATCGTCAACTTTTTCTACATCTGAAGCAATTTCAGATTCCATGTATATAGCAACAACAAAAGGTGCTGCTCCTTTTTCTCAATTTGATATGGATAATCTCTATCCAAAAGTTGAGAAGCAAAGTACTTCAAATTCATTAGATAATGATGTAAAAACTTGAAATGGTAGTATTGATGATACATATTATTGAAATGGAAATCCATTAGATGATAATACACCAAGCAACTTAAAAGATAATGCCGCATGATGTAATTCTCTTATTTGAGATTATGGTTCAATAGATGAACACTCACCAATTAGAACAAATCCAGGCTCAATTTATACAAAAGATTTCGAAGAGTTTTTAAATGCATACCCATTTGCTGGAATACCTGGAAATGAATATTTATATTGTCAATACTATATTTTTGATCAGTACAATGGAGACCCAAGTCCTGACTTTCAAGAAGCAAAAGATAATGTCTCACTATTTTTTATGATTGAAGCAAAGATGAATGTTAATGTTTCAATAAATGGAAAAAGTTATAACTTACAAATTTCAGCATTGCCTAATGCAAATGAAAATAATTCATTTGTAATGAATGATGAATTTTACTACATTAATAACTTCTTTATGAGTGATGGAGGGGACATAAATGATTTTGAAGAAAATAAAATTTATATGGTTGAAGGATTATCTAAAAAATTAGGTATTAGAATAAATGACACACTTAACCTTTCATCAAAAACAAAAACAAAGACAGACACATATAAAATAGATGTTGCAGGCTTTGGATGAAACCCTGAGTATCTTTTTGTTGATGACATGTTTTTTAATCCTGATGGACAATCTTACACTTTAGACACAAGTCCTGGCGACAGCAATCTTTTGGTAGGATTCGTAACTGCTGAAACTTTCACTAATATTGCTAAGAAAATTTACACAAATGATGAAATTTCTAGAAATGATTACACAATAGATTCTGAGGGAAATATTACAACAAATGTAAATAAAAGCTTATTTGATTACACTCTGAACGTTTCAGATATTAATTTAATTGATGCTTATGAAAAAGGGATATATGATGATCCAAGAGCTTTTGATGTTTCATACAATCCAATGTATGACGATTCATACAAATATGACTCACATCACTCTGATTTTGGTATTGGATTTTCAGGCGGACCTTATTATGTGTATGGATGACGTAGATTAGATTATATAATAAACCAATTTAATGATTATCTTAGTTTATCTATTAAAGATGACATGGCTGAAGAAAGAATAATTCCGACAACTGACAGAGCAGCATATTTAATGGAATATGTTGAAATAACTCATGTTAAGCAACAATCAGATTTCTTTAATTCATTATCAACAACTGTTTTGATTACATTGCTTATAATAACAACTTTAGTCTCAATTTTTATTGTCTATAAAATATGTTCCTATTTTAGAAAAAAAATAGGTGTTCTAAAATCACAAGGTTTTGACGTAACATCAATTGTAATTGGAATTAATTTCTCAATATTTATTACAATATTAATTTCCTTATTAGTTAGTATGGCTTTCATACCAGCATTTTCTGTACTTTGATCTAACTTAGCCAATCAATCTCTAACTACTACAATTCCTATGTTTGGACTTTCTTTAAATAGTTTTTATACTTTAATATTTTTACCTTCAATGTTGCTGTTGCTTTTTTCAATAATATTTACATACTGATTAACAAGACCTAACTCTCTTAAGCTTATGAAAGGAGTAAAGACATCTAAACCAAGTTTAGTTGGAAGAGCTCTTGATAAAACAAGTTTATCTAATTATTCTTTTATGAATTCATATTTTTTAAAGAATATTTCTAATAATTTATTTAGATCATTCACTATGGTTCTTATTGTTTCTTCTTTTTCAGTATTTTTATTACTTTCATTTTCAGCTAGTGATTTAACTAGTTCAACTGTTGAATCAATAAGTTCTCAAATGGGGATTAACTTTGCATCTGTCAATAACACTAAATTTCAGAAAAATACTTATGAATATAGTGAGGTATTTGATGAAAATGGAAGTCCTAATAGCGATTTTCAAGTAGTTAACCTTAATATAGATACAAATAAAAAAGTAGACTTATTTACACCTATTGAATATGATTTATTGATTTCTCAAGTAAAAGCTACTTTAGAAAAAATTGAATACAACGGACATCAGCTTTTCTTAGTTGATGAATTGGCATACTTAGATGATTTAATTAGATTCGCCAATGATCAATTTAACTCTAATCCAGATTGAAAATCAATTGACACAAAGTCTTTAGATTATAATAACAAACTTTCAACACTTGGTATACATGAAACAAATAATAAATATTTATCTCTTGGATTCGATGTTTCTGATGGTAGTCAAATAAGCCTTAGAATAATATCAGAAGTCAGCTCTACTGAATTTGATCCCTTTGAACCATATATTGAAGAAAAAGTAGATACATCACAAGTCACACCAAAACCTGAAGATAATGTAGTAGTTCCAGATAAAAACCCAAACACTGGTAGTGATAATTCAGGAAGTTCAGGAAGTTCAGGAAGTTCAGGAAGTTCTGGGTCAAACCCTGGAGTACCTTCTGTTAATTACGAAGATTTATTTAGTTTATCATTAGTTTCTTATTCATATAGTCAATACAAATTAAATATTGATTACTCTAGTGCTCTAGCAAGTGGAGTTGAATTAGATCATGTAAATTTTGGTAACGATATCTATGATTCTACTAGTGGTTCAAACTGAATTGATGATAAAACTAATGAAAAAGTAACTGTTACTTTTGATAATCTAGACCCAGAGACATCATATTCATATAGTTTTACATATAAAGATTCTAAGAATAATATGTACGAATCATCTACATATACATTTGTGACATTTAGCAAAGAATTTGCTACTGGTACTGGAAACCATTATTTACCTGGTACAGATTCGATTAGTTCGTTTGCTAGTTCAACTAAATATTGTACTTATGCTGGAGAAGTTGATGTAAAGCCAACAGATGACGCATTTTACTTACCATTTGATCCATTGACACAAAACTGCATATATGATTCTAGAACTGGAACATACGCAAGTTTAGGAACTGTAGCACTTATTGATTCATATGATATGAATAGTTATGTAAATATGTCTGAAGTTAATCCAGGGTTTGATTACAATGCTTATTTGGATGAAGTTAATAAGAGTGACGGAAGGATTCCTATACTAATACCAAATACTACAGGAAGTCTTTCTGTAGGTGACTCTTTTAAAGGTATGGATTTCTCTAGTCATGGGAAAGATATATTTGCTCCAGATGCTACTTCATTTGAAATTAATTCTGAATTTTATGTATACGATAGTGTAAACGTTCCAGTTTCTTATTTCGGTTCTTTAATACCTATTAATGACCCTGATTTTGTAAATAATCAATCATTTGATTTAGCAACTGGTAAATTGGAGACAACTGGTGACTTACCTGTAAATGCAAATAGTGGAAATATGCTTACTAGATCATTTACTAGTGAGTCTAAAGGTGGAGCAATATCTAAGTCTGAAGGAATAGGTGATTCATTTAGCACTCTATCAGTAGGTATTAGAGTTAAGGAAAAAGATGCTACTGGCGCATACAACAATTCAAACTTATTTAGCGAAACACTATCATTTAATTTACTTGAATTAACACAAGGGCAAACTGCTTCATCTAATTACCAATTTGACATTAATAATTCAGACAAAATTATTTCAAATGACAACTATGAAATCATTAATAAGCTAGTATATGCAATAAGTCAAGTCGATAGCATTTCTTTCAACAATATAGGAAGCATTATTTTAGCAATTAACTCATTGAACTTTAATAGCTTTACTATTCCTGGTGATGGTACAAAACCAAATAGCGAACTTGTTCATACTGGTTTAAGAAATCCTAAAAAGAATGAATTTACATCTGATGGAGTTATATTCCAAAATCAAATTATTGATTGATATAACGACTATATGTACTATGCAATGAAAGATATTGAACCTAATGTATATAAATTGCCTTATGTTGTTGAAGGGGATAAAATAGGTGAAAATCTTCCTTATACCTTATCAAATACACATGATCCTAACAATTCAGATAGTGCTTTAGGAAAAATTGAAGGAATTTTAATAGATCAGATATTGACAAAAAGAATGGTGTCTGATCCAAGTTTTGTAAATGAATTTTATATTAGTATTTATGATTATCAAAATGGAATTACTTATACTCCACCAAGAACTCCTAGATTAATGAAAATATTTAATGCTCAATCTATGGCTAGCAGATCAGATGCAAAAGCTTTAATTGGAAGATTACTAAGTATTGATTTACTAGCCAATATACAAGCATTTAGTGGAAGTTATGAAGAGATGATATCAACAACATTCCTTAAAACTGAAAATATCGGAATATCTATCGAATCATTGCTTTACAAAATAACTGCTCCAACTTTAGAAAGTAAACAACAACTAATTAACTCTTTACTTATATTAGGATTAATTCTATCTGTTGCTCTTATGCTAATAATGCTAAGTATGTATGCAAAAGGTTCTAAGGAAGAAATTAACATACTTAAATCTATTGGATGAAGTTCGAAATCTGTATTTATATCTAATTCATACAATATAATAGTTTATGCACTTTCCATACTAATAGCCTTTCTAATTTCTGGTTATGCTCTAACACTAATATCAGGAGGATTAGGATTTGTATTAGGATCTTTCCCAATTTCAATCTTTTTATCATCAGTAGCCATAATTGCATTGTCTGTAATTATTGCTCTTATATTAATAGGTACATTTGCTTATAACATTTACAACTACAACACAACAAAGATAGATAGAGAATCTATTAACTAAAAAATTTATAAAAACACTTTTTAATAAAAGTGTTTTTATTTTATATTAACAATTTATATTCTTAGTTAGTTTTTCTACAAAACTAACATACATTTATAATTAAATAGTATGACATTTGACGAACTTAAGAATCATATATGAGATTCTGCAAATAAACTTAGAGGTGCAGTAGACCCAGCAAGTTATAAAGACTATATATTAACTTTACTTTTTTGAAAATATATAAGTGATCTTTCTGATGTTGAGAGGAATAAAATTCTTGAAGATAATAGTACAAAAGATTCTGATAAGGAATATATTATTAGAAAAAATAAGTACTATCTTCCTGAAGAATTACATATAGGTTATATATATGATCATAAAGAAGATGATAACTTAGGAACATTAATTAATGATGCTTTAACTAATATCTCTAATTACACCAGAATATACAAGGGGACTATTCAAGATGTCGATTTTAATAGTAGCACTAAGCTGGGAGAGACATATGAGAGAAATAAATTACTAAAGCAACTACTTACTATTTTTAATAGTAGAGATATGAAATTTAATAAGGAAAATATTAATAGTGATTTATTAGGTGATGTTTATCAATATCTTATTGGCTTATTTGCAGCTGGAGCTGGAAAGAAAGGAGGTGAATTTTATACACCTTCACAAGTTTCTGAACTACTTGCTAAATTAGTTAAACCAAATGAGCATGACAGCATTTATGATCCTACTTGTGGGTCAGGTTCCTTATTGATCCACGCTGCTAAACAAGTAAAAGGTGGAAGAGTGAGTTTATTTGGTCAAGAAAAAAATTCGCAAACT
>JABSQC010000020.1 GCA_013214845.1 Mycoplasmataceae bacterium | reverse complement strand
ATCATATACTGAATCATAATCATCCCAATAATGAAATGGATCCAATAGAAAATGTGTAATCACCGAGTTTAATTGAATATAAATACTGTTTTATCAGACCGTATTCACCCTTGCTTTTTACTCCGTTATCGGGTCTTATTGCATGATTGCCATTGCCATATTGCGTCTGATCTTTGTTGGTAAAACCTTTTGAATTAGCTGATTTTCTTGCAGATGAAATTGGTAAATATAGCAAGTTTTCTAAAGTAGAAAGAGTTATGCCTGGATTTATTAACATATATTTTTCTAAAGATTTTTTTAAAGAAATTATAAGTGAAATAAATGACTCAAAAAATTACGGAAAAATAAATAAAAACTACAAACCTAAAACAATTAACTTTGAATTTATCTCTGCTAACCCAACAGGAGAATTACATGTTGGTCACATAAGACAAGGTGTAATAGGGGATGTCAGTTGTAGAATTTTAGAGTATCTAGGAAATGATGTAACTAGAGGATACTACTTAAATGACTTAGGAGTTCAGATTGAAAATCTTGCTAAGTCAGTTTATTATTATTACTTAATTGAAAATAAAATTAAACCTACTGAAGAAATAGCTGATTATAATACTCCTGAAATAAAAGAATTTGCTAAAGAGTTGTTTAAAAGACACGGAAACAAATTCTGTAATGAAAAGATAAGTAAAGAAAAAGCAATAATTAGATTTAAAGATTTATCTCTAAATCATTTTAATGAATTAATAAAACTAAGAGTTAAACAGTTAGGTATAAAGGAATTCGACGAATGATATTCTGAAAAAGAAATATATTCAGGAGATACTGCAAAAAATGTACTTAAGTCATTTGCAGATAATAAATTTTCTTATAAACAAGACGGGGCTCTTTGACTTAAGACAATTGACTTTGGTGATGAAAAAGACAGAGTACTTATTAAAAAAGATGGTAATCAAACTTACTTTTTACCAGATATAACAAACCACTATCTTAAATTTGCTAGTGATAAAAAATATGACTTAGTAATTGACTTATTTGGTGCAGATCACCATGGTTATGAAAAGAGAATGTTTTCAGCAATTAATAAAATGGGATTTGATGAAAGTAAATTTAGAATTGACTTTATTCAAATGGTAATGATAACTGATGATGGAAAAGTTGTTAAGATGTCTAAGAGAGCAGGTACATCAGTAAGAGCAGTTGATATGATTCAACAACTTGGTAAAGACTTAATTAGATTCTATATAACTGATAGATCTAGAGAACAACATCTAGAATTAGATATGAAATCAATTGAAAGTGAATCATTTGATAACCCTTATTACTATATGCAATATTCATCAGCAAGAGCTAACAAGCTTTTAAATGATGCTAATAAAATAAGTTCAAAAGTATCACTAGATGATGTTTATGATTCAGAATTTTCTAGAAAATTACTAATAAATATGTACACTATAAATAATGTACTGATATCAGCTTCCGAAAAGAATGAACCTTATATATTAAATAATTATTTAAGAGAAATATCATCTGACTTCCATAAGTTTTATTCAAACTATAAAGTTATAGAAGATGGAAAAGTATATGATGAAAGAGTTAAAATCGTTTCAGCTTATTTAAAAATATTTAATCTTTCAACAAATCTATTAGGTATTACACCTATGAAAAAAATGTAGATATGGAAACAACTATAGAAAAAGTAAATTCTGAACAAGACATTAATATTAAAAGTCAAATAATGTTTGAAACAGAAAAAATGTGAAAACTAATAATTAAGATGGCAGTTCCTACCGTTTTAATGTTTTTAGCTATGGCATTGTATACAACTATTGATACATTACTTGCTACTACATTAATAGGACAATCTGGAGTTTATGACTCATTTAACGTTTCTGGTTCATCTGATGCCGCATTGGCTATTGCTGGTTGAACAGCGCCAATTGTAGGAGTTATATTAGGTGTTGTTATAGTATTTAACACAGGTGCTGAAATTAGATATTCAAATAAACTTTCAAAAAGAAAGTATGATGATGCTAGAAAAACTTTAGGCTCTACTACCACAACATCATTTCTTTTTTCTGTAATTTTAGGTTTATTTATAGTAATATTTGCTAAACCAATAATTGAGTCAGTTGCTGGTGCAGCTGCAAACCAAGGTGCTAAAGATGAAGCGGCAAAATACTTACAGATACAAATGATTTATGTTCCGTTTGTTGCATTCTTTGACTTAACAGTTAGAGCATTTAGAACTGAAGGTAAAATGGGATGAGCGACACTAGTTGGTGTAATAGGTATTCCATTAAATCTATTACTAGATTTTGTATTTATGGGTCCATTACAAACTGGTATGGAAGGAGCGGCGCTAGCTTCAATTATAGGTTATGGTACTTCTACAGTACTTTGTGTTGGGCTAATTTATTTCTTTAGAGGTACTGGAGAAACTAACATGCTTTATAATTGAAAATCATTAAGAATTGATAAAAAAGTATTTATTACAACTTTATTAATTGGTTTCCCATTTGTATTTAGAACAATAGTTATGAATGTAAATAATATTGCATTTCTTGGAGCAATAAACAACCTTGGAACGACCTCCCAAGTTGTAGGACCTGATCTCTCTGTTGATTACTGAAATACAACAGCTGGTGCTTATTCTCAAACATACTTAATAGTATGAATGACGGTTCTAGGATTAGTGCAAGGAACATCATCTGTTCTTGCTTATAACTACGGAAAAGCAGAATATAAGAGAGCTAGAAATGCTTCAATATGAACAATGATTTATATGATTATAATTTCATTATTCTTTGTTGGTGTATTTATACTAATTACTCCTCAAATAATGATGTTATTTAATGTTTCAATTATTGATTCAACAAATACTCAGTTTATACGATTTACACTAATTAGAAACTTATTGCTAGGTATATCATTTGTTCCTTTTGTGTACTTACTAAATACAAATCAAAAAAGACAAACTTATATATATTCAGCAATACAAGGTATAGTCTTTGCAATAGTTCTTCACTCATTTATAAGAACAAGTAGTAGTGATCCAAACTTCTATAAAGTATTGCCATGAGTAATTAGTATTGCCGACTTAACATTCTTATTAATGGTTTTCCCATATTACATATATAAACTTAGACATATTCAAAGAGATAAAGAAATTCAAGATGCTTCATTAAATTCTATTGAAATAAGAACTAATGTAAAAAATAGATATGCCAAAAGTACAAGGAGTTATCTAAATGAATATAGAGTAGATGCTGCAAGAATGACTATAGAATGAAAAGTTAAACATACTTTATCTAACTTTGCTTCAGTGCTTGCATATAGAGGTATAACTGTTTCATCTAAAAAGAACTTAACAGCTTCACCACTTTATAGAGAATCTGTTTCTGAGAAATGAAAGGAATATACAAAAAACAAAAGGAAAAATAAAATAGATATGATTGAAGAACTTGAAGCTATGAAGTTTGAAGTTGATAAGGAATACTATGAAGTTCTAAAAAAATATAAAGTTAGAAAAATACTAGGAATTCTATTCTGTTATGACAAAGAGAATTCACCTGAAAGAATTTTAGTTAAAGAATATGGAGTTAGCCTTAATGAGGTTAAAGACGAGACAATTGATGAATTAGCAAATGTTGTTACTAATGTTAAAACTTTTGTAACAACCAACCCTAAAGATTATAGTCCTTATATTAAAGGGAAAATTGACGTTATCAAAGATAATCAATTAGAGAAAAAACAAATCAAAAAAGATGAAGTTATAAGTTCTGTAAGTAACCTGCATACTCAAAGATATAAAGATATTGAAAACATGAGAAATGATAGACTTTCTAGTTCTAAGAGAAGATATGAAATATTTGAATCTATTCACAAATATGAAGTAGAAAACTATAAGAGTGATGCTAGTGTAGAAAAATCTAAGAAAAAACTAGCTAAAAACGAAGAAAGTTATGCAAAGAGAACTAAAAAAATAAATAAAAAATATGACAGAAAAAAAGACTTCTTTGAAGCATACGTAGCTAGAGTAGATAAGAAAAACAAAAAAATTCAAGCAAAAAATAAAGAGAAACAAGAGAAAAACAAAAAATAATAATTTTTTGTTTTTTTATTAGTAGTATTATTAAATTATGAGTGATAAAAATAAAGAAGAATTAAGTGAAGAAGTAGTTAAAGTAAAATCTAAATCAGGCGAAGAATTTTCTTTGAATTGAAGAGGTAAATTAATACCTGCTGAAAAGGCTTTATCTGAAAAAGAAAAGAAAGAGAGAAATCAAGTCTTTCTTGTAATTATTAAGTTTGCAGTTGCTGCAATACTTATTATGACTGTTCTTTGATTATTTTTAGCACTAATACCTTCATTGGTGTAAATTAAACTATGTTATTTGTAGAACTTGTAGAAAAATTATCTAAAAAGAATTTAACTTTATCTTCTGCTGAATCTATTACTGGTGGCTTATTTGCCAAAAAAATTACTGATGTACCTGGATCATCATCTGTATTTTTAGGTTCTATAATATCTTATTCAACTGAAGCAAAAGAGAAGTTGCTTAATGTAGATAAAAATACAATAAATGAACACACTGTTATATCAAAAGAAGTTTCAGTAGAGATGTGTACAGGATTAAAAAATAATTTCAATGCAGATATCTTTGTTTCATTTACTGGAAATGCTGGACCAGATGTTCAAGGTAAAAAACCAGTCGGTGAAGTTTGAATATCAATACTAATAAAAGATATCTTACATTCTTATAACTTGAATAGTAACTTAAAAGATAGAAAAGAAATAAGAGAGCAAACTGCTGACTTTGCTGCCAAAAAAATATTAGATTTATTAGATTAAAATCTAAAAACTAAAACAATATATATTATGAAAAAAAATGACAATAAATTACCTAGTGAAGATGAAATCATTGATAGTGTAATAAGTAAAATTGAAAAAGACTTTGGAAAAGGCTCTGTAATGAAATTTGGAGACTCAGCTGATTTTACAAAAAACAAATTTTCAACTGGTTCTATTATGATTGATAGAATCCTTGGAGGAGGAGTACCAAAGGGAAGAATAATAGAAATATTTGGTCCTGAGTCGTCTGGTAAAACTTCTTTAACTTTTCAAATGATTTCTGAAATTCAAAAAAATGGTGGTAAAGCAGCATTTATAGATGCAGAGCATCCTCTTGATTTAGCATTTGCTAAAACAATAGGTGTCTCAGCAAATGATCTAATTATTTCTCAACCTGATAGTGGAGAACAAGCTTTTGAAATTATTGATGTATTAGTTGAATCTAATGCATTTGATTTAATAGTAGTAGACTCAGTTGCTGCGCTTGTTCCTGAAATTGAATTAAAAGGAGAGTTCTCAGATCAAACTATTGGCGCTCATGCAAGGCTAATGTCTAAAGCTCTAAGAATACTAACACCTAAAATATCTAAGAGTAATACGACTGTGGTATTTATTAATCAGATAAGAGAAAAAATTGGTGTTATGTATGGTAGTCCTGAAACTACTACTGGTGGTAGAGCTTTAAAATTCTACTCATCTATTAGAATGGACATTAGAGTTAGAGAAAGACTTAAAAATAAAGATAACAAATTATATGCTCAAATAATGAAAATTAAAGTTGTTAAAAACAAGGTTGCTGAACCTTATAGAGAAGCTTTAATTGAATTAAGATTTGACAAAGGATTTAATCTAGATTCTGAATTAATAGATTTAGCAGTTGAACACGAAATTATTAAAAAATCTGGTTCTTGATATACATATAACTCTGAAAAGATAGGTCAAGGTAAAGAATCTGTTTATGCATTCTTTAAAGAAAAAGACGATATCAAGCAAAAAATAAAAAAGGAAGTTACTAAGAAACTAAGTAGTGTGTAAGCACTGCTTTTTTTATTGAAAGGTATAATTAAAATATGAATATTTTATTTATTGGAGACATATTTGGTAAGTCAGGGATAGAAACAGTAAAAGCTGAACTTCCTTCTTTAATCCATGAATATAATGTTGATTTAGTAATAGCTAATGCTGAAAACGCTTCTATAAATGGAAAAGGACTAAATAAAAACGACTATAATAAGCTTCAAGATACAGGTATAAACTTTTTTACCTTAGGAAACCATGCATTTAGAAATTCAGATATTTTGAAGTATATAGATCATGTTGACAACCTAGTTAGACCTTATAACTGAGAAGGTGATAGTATTCCTGGTGTAGGAACCCAAGTAATTGAAAAAAACGGAAAGAAAGTTAGAATTACTTCTTTACTTGGTCAATCATTTATAAATGAACCATCTACAAATCCATTTTCAGCTATAGAAGAAATACTAGCTGATAGTGAACAAGACATACATATAGTTGATTTTCATGGTGAAACAACTTCTGAAAAAAATGTCTTTGGTTACAAAATGGATGGTAAAGTAGATGCTATATTTGGAACTCATACACATGTTCAAACTAATGATCTTAGATTGAATCCCAAAGGTACTTTGTACATGACTGATGTTGGAATGACTGGACCACAATACTCAGCTATTGGTGCTGAACTAGAATCAGTTGCCAAGAGAATGATTACTGGAATGCCATCTTATTTTAAAGAATCAACAAAGAGTGCACAATTTAATGGTATTGTATTTAAAATAAATGACAAAACAAATAAAATAGAGAACTTCGAAAAAATATTTATTAGCCCTGAAAATCCTTTAGATAAGTTTAGAGAAAATGAGTAAAAGAAATAGAATAGAAGAGTTAAATCAAAGCATAATTCCCCATATTAGAAAAAGATTCGTTATTAATGATGAAGATATGGATGAAGTTTATAGAGTCATAAAAAATGTAAATTTTGAACACTTTAAACCCTACTATAAACTCTTTGATTCTCATGAAAAACCATCTTTTACAAAAGATCTTTTACCACTATACAGAAGAGATTATGAAATAAGAGGTGTTCTATTTGCATCAGTTAATAAGTTAGAAATATCAATAAGAACTAGATTCCTTTATTTTCTAACTTATAAATATGGTGATTATGCTATTTGAGATAAATCTATATTTAAAAATAATTCTGAATACTCTAAATACAAAACAGGTATTAGACATATTGTTCACTCATTAGAGTACTCAGGATTAGAACTAAATAACGGTCAAAAACTAACTGAGGAATGATGCGCTAAAAACATTAATTCTTATTTAGCTCTTGAATTTTCTCAACTAGGAAACCTAGTATATGCTATTTCATCACTATCAGATAAAGATCTAACTGAGATGCTTAAAAAGATGTATGACTGAAATATTACACCTGATGAATTTAGAACGTGATTGCAATCCATTCTAACATTCAGAAATAGACTAGCTCACTTTAAGAAAATAATTATGGAAGATGCCTTTTTTGATTTAGATTATCAAAAATATGGATTTGACTACCTTAAGAAAGACATAAGTTTAAATAAGGCATTTTTTAATTATTTACTAATTTATAAACTTCTTGTTGATGATACAGAATATGTTGATTTATTACAGAATTTAGCTATGTGTGTAGAAGATAATAATATCTTTTTTGAATATTGTTTTCCAAAAAGTGTAATTAATCAAATGACAAAATTAAAGTTTAAAATATAATTTTATTGTTATGAAAATAGATAAAAAATTAATTAATTCGTTATCTAATGAAGCTTTTTTAAATATCAATGAAGATGAAACAAATTATATTTTGGAATACATGATTGAATTCCAAAAGAGTTTTATGGAATTGAAAAAGAATGTAGGTAATTTAGAAAAAGAAAATCAATCTGATTTTCCTTTTGAAATTTATTCTGAAATAAAAGATGATTTAGGTAAAAGCAATAAAATGGATTTAAATGGTCAGTACATTACTGTTAAAGAGGTGATTAAGTAATGAGAAATAATCTTACTATTAATGACCATAAAAAACTATTAAAAGATTTAGGTCAGCAAAAATATAATAAAGAAATATTATCTAGATATGAGAAATTAAAAAGCAGTAATGCTGTTAATTTCACATTTAAAGATGCTAAAGGAATTTTGTATGCTTTAAAAGATAATTACGCTGTTAAAGATTCAGTAGTATCTGCATCTACTAGAATACTTGAATCTCATAATCCTAGATATAATTCCACAGTTTATAAATTGCTAAAAAATAAAGATTTTAATCCATTATTCATAAGTAACATGGATGAATTAGCAATGGGTGGAAAAGGAATATATTCTAAAAGAAAACCTGTTCAAAATTCATTTGACAAAAAATTAATTTCAGGTGGTTCATCTTCAGGTAGTGCTTTTTTAGTTGGAAGCAATATAGTTCCTTTTGCTATTGGTTCTGACACTGGTGATTCAGTTATCAAACCATCTGCACTTAATAGAATAATAGGATTTAAACCAACTTGATCATCTGTATCAAGATATGGTTTATATGACTATTCACCAGCATTTGATCATGTTGGTTGATTTACTAATAATGTAGATGATTCTATTTTATTAGCTAATGATCTTATTAAAAAAGATAATAGAGATCAATCTAATACAGAACATCCGATTAAAAAATTTAGTAGTGATAAATCTAAGATTAAAAAAGTAGCTGTAATTAAAGATTTGGAAAAATTTATTACTGATAGTGATATCCGCAAAAACT
>JABSQC010000002.1 GCA_013214845.1 Mycoplasmataceae bacterium | reverse complement strand
AAGTAAATAATTAATACAACTATCCTTTTAGTAGATCACTAAGATCATTAAAGGTAGATTTCATTATTTTATTAACTTCTTTTTCAATATTCAAAGCACTATTTTTTATAGTTTCTGCTTTTTTTAGTATCTCTTGTGTTGACTTATCTATAGTATTTATGTATAAAGGAAGAACCTTTTCAACAATGTTAACTAATTTTTTTGATGAATCATTAGAATTTAAATCTAAGTTAACTTCAGAGTCTAAAGCAATTTTTAATATTCTTAATAGTTCAATTAAAGCACTGGGTCTACACATTATAATAAATGGATAATCAGGTGCTTTTCTAATGACAAAATTTTGATCTGCTTCTAACTCAGTTACTAATATTGCAAATGTTGCCTCATTGTTTAATCTGTCCTTTTCAAGCTTTTCAAAATATTTACTATTCTTGTTTCTTACTTTAGAAGCTGGGTCTTCAGATTTAGAATCAATAACAATTCTTTTACTTATCTTTTCATATTTGAATTCAATAAGTCAATCAGGCTTAGTATTCTGTATAGGTTTTGGTTGAAACTTAACAATGATATTATCATAATCTTGATAGTAGTTATTTAGGTTGTTATCTATTTGAGATTCCAATGATCTTCCAAGATTAGCAGAATTTATAGTAGTTCTATTTTCTAATTTGTTTTCTAAATTTTTAATAGTTAAATTTAAATCATTTCTTTCTTTTTCAAATTGTAATTCAAGAGAGTTTAGGTTATCTTCTATCTCACTAATATGAGCTTGATTTATAAGTTTAATCTTTGTATCATAATCTTTTAGGTCTAAATCATTTTTTAACTTAATTTTTGTAATTTCAGATTCTATCTTTCTTTTATATTCGTCTTCAATATTTTTAATCTTGTTATTTAAATTATTAATCTCTAAGTTTTTTGAGTTAGCAATATTAGAAACTTTTTCATTTATTATTCTTATAAAATTATCATCATTTTTAGCAAACTCTTTTATTTTATTTTTAAGCATAGAAATGTCTATGCTTTTTAAATCTCTTAGGTCTATTATTGAACCAGGTTTATCACTTTGTTCAATTTCAATTCTATATTCATCAAGTATTTTTGCCATATATTAATTATAAACAATAAAAAAAAGCACAAAGTGCTTCCATTTATATAAATATGGTAGGACCAAGAGGATTCGAACCTCCGACCTCACGGTTATCAGCCGTGCGCTCTAACCAACTGAGCTATGGTCCTATATAAGACTGTATATACAGTCGTATTAACGTTTTGAGAATTGAGGTGATTTTCTGGCTTTTTTGTAACCGTATTTTCTTCTCTCTTTTTTTCTTGCGTCCCTTGTTAAGAAACCTTCAGCTTTCAATGCAGCTCTATAGTCTTCAGAAGCTAGTAATAACGCTCTTGATATTCCATGTCTTAAAGCTCCAGCTTGGCCATTGAATCCACCACCTTTAATATTAGCAACTACGTCAAATTTCTCTCTATTTTCAGTAATAACTAGTGGTTGTTCTAATTCTTGTATTAGAGTTGCATAAGGGAAATAATCTTTTACATCAGTTCCGTTTACAGTTATTTTTCCAGTTCCGTTAGGAAAAAGCCTCACTCTTGCTGTAGATGTTTTTCTTCTTCCTGTTGCATCATATGTTAATTGTTTTTGTTCCATACTATTCCTTATTATGCTCTATAGTTAAGCTTTAGTTCTTTAGGTTGCTGAGCTTCTTGGTTATGTTTTTCACCAGCATAAAGTTTTAAGTTATTAATTTGTTTTCTTCCTAACTTATTGTGGGGAATCATTCCTCAAATTGCATCCTTTACCAATTTAGTAGAATCTAAATCCATTTGTGTTTTAGCTGTCCTCTCTTTTAAATTACCTGGATATCTTGATGCTTTATAATATTTCTTTTGATCAAGTTTTTTACCAGTTAGTTCTATTTTGTCTGTATTTACGATAATTACATAATCACCACAATCATTGTGTGGTGTGTAAGAAGGTTTGTTCTTACCAGTTAAAACAACAGCTACTTGAGTTGCAAGTCTACCTAATGTTTTTCCAGATGCGTCTATCAAATATCATTCTTTTTTTATATCTTCTTTTCTTGTAAATGTTGTCTGTCTCATAATAAATGCTCTAACAAAATAATTATATAAAAATATTAGCAATATTATACATAATTAAAAATTAAAAAGAGCATAATGCTCTTTTTTTATTTTTTTGCAAGTAATATTATTTACTAGAATGTTCCAAATATACCTTTATCAATAGATTGAATTCCACCTGGCTGACCAGCTCCATGAGCAATCTGAACATTGTTAGAAATTGCATAAGTTGTTGCATGATCAATAAATTCACTTACTCCTCAAGTTTTTCAATCTTTTGAATTAGGATCAGTTAAGAAGTCTCCCATGCTTCCTGAAGCATCTATATATGTTATAAACTTAGCTCAAGATTCTTTTAGTAATTCTGATTCTATAAAACCAACACCGTGATTAGATATAGTACCTACATAATCTTCTATGATTCCATATTCCTGATAATCATGAAGAAGTTTTACAACAGGTCCAGATGTATTATATACATCATTTGGATCAGAAGCTTCTGAGTTAATAGTTTTAAGTGCAGAAGTTAATACATATTCTGACTGTTGTGGATAAGCCAAGGAATTATCAGTGTCAACTCCAATAGCAACGGCACCGCTTCCCTTATTAGTTTCTGCATAATCAAGAGCGTGTTTTGTTTGAGGTCCTGCTATAGGGAATAACACTTTAGCTCCTTTTTGACCAAGTAACTGAGCTTGATCATAACCCAATTCTAATTCAAAACCACCTGATGTTCAGTAATCAGTAGCATTACCTATTGTTATATTACCAGGATTGTATATACCAGTAGATGGGTCAACTGAATCACTACCTGAAGGTGACACTACTTTTACATAATCACCTGTTGAAGATGTTGAAGCATAATAAGGGTTTGCTGCTGCATTACCTAAAACAAACTCATTAAAGAAGTTTACTCCTTCTACAAATCCAGATAAGTAATCCATTGTAGTTGAGAATGCTAATCCAACTCATGAACCTAGTACTCAATCAGCTGTGTTAGAAAATTCTGAAACAACATACATTGAAGATAATACTCCTACAGCAAAACCTGATTGTTCTGAGTAATATCTAATTGATGATACATTATCATTAGAACTAAAGACATTACATGTACTATCAGTCATCACAGGGTCATTTGCACTTCAACCTTTATTTCCTGATGCAACATTTGATGCATCCTCAAAATCTCAATTGTGTACAGACCCACTAATATCTGTATATTGGTAGCATGTAGTTTCTTTTGTTGCTGTTTCTTCGTACATAGCTCTATCACCAAGAGGAAGAGATAATTCGTTGTATTCATCATGTGTCATGTCAACAATTCCTAGTGATTCCATAACGTCACCATTAGATGTAGCATCAGCAAATGATTCAGGTGTAACCGATACCATATCAGTTCCATCTATGTATTTATTTTGAAAATTATTTGAACCATCATCTATATATAAGAATTGTTTCTGGTTAGATGTGTCAGTATCATGCTTACCTGGCTTCATAAATTTATAGAATGAATCTCAAATAGCATTTTCATGCATAAATCCAGGTAAAACCAGTGAATCGGCACCTGTTGTTAACAGAGTATAATAAATTCCCGTTAGAGATGTTGTAT
Source organism: Mycoplasmataceae bacterium (assembly GCA_013214845.1). GTDB lineage: Bacteria > Bacillota_I > Bacilli_A > Mycoplasmatales > Hepatoplasmataceae > DT-50. Next base: position 12,393 of record JABSQC010000002.1, on the reverse strand, counting down.
CTGATGAACTGGGTTTAATGTAACCATTTAAGTTTCCATATAAATCTTTATAATTATTAATTGCTTCATAAGCTTGTTGATTAAATGATTTGTCATTAACTGATCCACCATCTGTTACAAGAACAGTTGGTGGTGTACCAGCTTCATCATAGTAAACTCCCACTATAACTGCAGACACTATTACAGCTACAGTTATTGCACTAACTGATGAAAGAAACTTTTTTTGTGCTTTATTAAATTTCATTTTAATGTTCCTCCTTGTTGTAAGGTATTCCTTCGGCCGTTGGCGCTTTTGAATCTTTCACAAAGATTAGAGCTATTACTGGAATAATAAATGGAATCATTTGAATTACTTCTTTAGGAACCACTTCTGGTGAACTTCCAAGAATTGCAGTGTATGAAGCAGTTATAGAGATAATTACACCAAATATTAGTGATCACATTACATTACCTTTAGTTGATCAGTTACCTGCAATTAGAATTGCTATTGCAATATATCCCATACCATTAACGGCACCAGTAAATGTATTAGCAAATATTCTTAAAGAAAATACTCCTCCAAGTCCTGCTAATAGACCTGCTAGTGCTAGAGCTAAGTATCTTATTTTAAATACTGAAACCCCTGCAGATTCCAATGAATGTGGGTTTTCACCTGCAGCTCTAATTCTTAATCCTATGTTAGTTTTGTTCATTAAGTATCATATAGCAACAACTAATACAGCTGCCACTGCAAAGAATCCAAAGTAGATTCAGTAGAATCCACTTGTATTTGAACCAAGCGAATTAAGAGCTGGTGACAAGTGATCAAGTGACATACCTTGTTGCATTATTAGCATTGTTAATGCTGGTGCAATTAGGTTTAAAGCTGTACCTGTAATTATGTGATCAGACATAAAATTAATTGTAGGTAAAGCTAGAAGCATTGATCATATTAGACCGGCAACCATAGCAACTAAGATTCCTAATAGTTGCAGACCTCCAGCTGCCATGCCTGCCTCTCCACCAAAGTAGACTACACTTGAGTAAGCGAATGCACCAATTATCATTGTTCCTTCAAGAGCAATGTTAACAGTACCTGATTTTTCTGAAACTAAACCAGCTGTAGATACAACTAAGTATGCAGCTGTAGCTGAAAAGAATGTCATCAAAATAGTAATAAATATATCCATTATCTGTCACCTCCCATATCTTTAGTTTCACGTGTTTTTTCAATTTTATTGTTTTCAGTTTCTTTTAAATTTTTAGTTTTTATATTAACCGAGTTATTGGATGCAATTGCCGAAGCTTTCTGCATTTCGGTTTTCCTATTTTTAAGTCGCAGACTTATTTTATGTATAGGATCATAAATAATAAAGTAGTTAACAATTGCTACAAGTCAAATTATTATACCTGTTACTAATTGAATAATTTCAACTGGTATGAATACTTGAATAAATGTTTGTGATGTAACTAGTAGTGACATAAACAATGAAGCAGCAAACATTCCACCAGGAGATGAGAATCCAATTAATGCGATAGCAATACCATTAAATGCTTCTCCAGGTAAGTCGTAACCAATACCAGGTAATGATTCTTTACTTCCTAGATACATAATAGCACCACCTAATCCTGCTAAAGCACCAGAGATTGTCATTGTTGTAATAATGTTTCTATCTTTATTAAATCCAGCATATGTTGCAGCATTAGGGTTATTACCTGTAACACTTACTTGTTTACCTCACTGAGTTTTTTTAAGTAAGAATCAAATAATAACAACAGCAAATAATGCTAAGAATATACCTCAACTTATTTCTGATTGATTTCCAAATATAGCAGTTAAATTTTCTGTTCTAAGAGAATTTGCTGAATCTATTACTTGTGTAGCTCCAGAAGTTGTTGTTCATTCTTTTGTAGGTGAATATGATGTTGTGTATTTGTATAGATTGAATATTATTCAGTTAAACATTATTGAAGTTAAAACTTCATTAACATTATGTTTCGCCTTCAGATATCCAATTAGTCATCCAAGGAGTGCACCAGATAATAGCGGTATAAGAATTGAAAATACCATTCCAAATCTTCCTACATGAGCGAAGTATGCTCAATAGAATCCAGTTATTCCACCTAACAAGAATTGTCCGGTTACACCAATATTGAATAGACCCATTTTAAGGGCAAGACCTACAGATAGCCCTACAAGTAGTAGTCAAGAGAAGTTTGCTAAGAAGTTACCAAAATCTTCAGATGACTGGAATGAGCCTTTAAATAGAGAAGAAATAAATATAAATGGGTTTGCTCCAAGTATAGCTATTAATATCATTCCTAATATTAAACCAAGGAAGATAGATGCAACAGCATAGTTAGATCTTCTCATTTTACGATTTATCTTATCGTAATTTGCGTCTTTTATTTTATTAACAGCAGACGTATATGAATTATTTTTCATTACGGTGTCACCCCCATAATGTGATTACTTATTTTATCAACTATTGATTTCTTAGGTCCATCATTTTCTATAATTTCAATAATTTTACCTCTATCAATAACTGCAATTCTGTCACATACAGCAACTAATTCATCTATTTCATGTGAAAACAGAAGTGTTGTTTTTTGATTTTCAACAACATCTTGAATTATTAATTTGTATAGGTTGTAAATAGCTTTAATATCTAAACCTCTTGTTGGGTATGAAGCCAACATTATCTCATGTGGTCTTGTAAGTTCTCTACCAACAATAAATTTTTGTTGATTACCACCAGAAAGAACCATGAAATCATCGTTTGTTTCTGATCAACCTCTAACATCATATTTTGATAATATTCCTTCTGTATATCTACTAGAATTATCTTTATTAATTATCATGTTATAACCAGATGTTTCAACACCATCATCTAATTTAGAAACATATCACTTAGAAAATTTCTTAGAATTAATGTCTTTAAATGTTGCATTATCCATAAGAGATAATTGTGAAGAAACCCCTCACTTAAGTCTATCTCCTGGAACAAATGATAAAATATCATTTCTTTTTGCAATGTTTTTACTAGTATAGTCTTCACCATTAATAAAGACTTTACCTTTATTAAATGACTTCTTGTCATTTTTCTTAATATTTAATTTTTCATATAAATATTCTGATTTGCTTTTCATATACAGATCCATTTTTGTAATAAATGAATTATTATCATTTTTTTCTGTATATTCCTTTTCTATATAAGTTTTATATTCATCCTGTAGTAATCCAGCAATAGAATTAACTAATTCTGTTTGACCATTATCAGCTATACCAGCAATACCAAATATTTCTCCTTTTCTTAATTTAATTGAGACATTGTCTAGTTTTACTGCACCGTCACTATTTTTTAGTGATAGGCCTTTTGTTTCAAGAACTATATTATCTTTTTCTATTACTTGATCCTGTTTTTCCTTTTTGAAATCAAGAACAACTTTTTCACCAATCATGTATTTTATGATGTCGTCTGTAGAAGTATTTGCATTAATCTCCTTACGCAGAACTGATGATCCGTTTGTTAGAACAGTTGCTTCATCTGCAACATATTTAATTTCATCAAGTTTATGAGAAGTAAATATAATAGTTATTCCTTCAGAACGTAGTTGTTTTAAGGTATTAAGAAATGCCTTAATTTCATCATTACCCAATGATGCTGTAGGTTCATCAAATATTAGAACCTTTTTAGGATTTCATAAAACTTTTATAATTTCAACTTTTTGTTTTAAATCAACAGGTAAATCAGATACTTTTAAGTCAGGATCGACAATTAAGTTAAACCTCTCGGTAACCTCCTTGTATTTTCTCCTTGCCTCATTCATATCTATGATAACCTTATTATTAACGGGTTCTTGCCCCATAATAATGTTTTCTAAAACTGTAAATCTTTCAACCAACTTAAAATGTTGATGAACCATTCCAATACCAAGTTCATTAGCGTGTCTAGAATCTTTAACTACTTGTTTTTCACCAAATAGCTTCATACTTCCTTGGTCTAATGAATATATACCAAAAATAGTGTTCATCAATGTTGACTTACCAGAACCATTTTCACCTATTAGTGCATGAATAGTTCCAGTTTTGACTTTAAAATCTATGTTATCAATAGCAATAATTCTTCCACCTAGAAACTCTTTGTGTATACCGATCATTTCAATAGCGTATTCAGGACTATTGCTCTTTTTCCCTAAATTTGGATTTGTATTCAATTTTGGACTTTCTTCCACTTTTGGACTTTCTTCCACTTTTGGACTTTCTTCCACTTTTGGACTAGCTTCAACTTTTGAACTTTCTTCCACTTTTGGACTGTCTTCCATGTTTGAATTTTGCTCCATTTTTAGAGAGTCAATATTGTCACTCACTTTTACCTCCTTTTAAAAGTCTTAGAAATATTTTTCTAAGAATAAAATAAAAACTGTTGGCCGTTTTTTAAAACCAACAGTTTTTTTTGTAATTAGTTTGTTTATAAAGTTAAATGATAAAATATCATTCAATAAAATTGATACATTTATTTTATTTTTCAAATCAATGCTCATTTTACTAAAGTAGGATCAAGTTTTAAACTCAAAGTTTTAAACCCCACACTATTCAATTATACATAAGATATGTTTTTGAAATAAAATGTAAACAAAATTTTTTTTATTAACAAAATTAAAGTTTAATATCTGTAATAACTTCTACGTCATTATGTTCAAGTAGATATGTTATAGGATAGTTCATGTTCACTTTATTTGATATTAAGGCTTCTAATGCCTCTCTCTTAGATTCGCCAAAAGCAATTAGAATAATTTTCTTGCTTCTAGATATTATTGAATCAATACCCATTGTTATACCTTGCCTTGGCATATCATTAGGATTATCGAAATAGATTTCATTTGCCTTTATAGTTGAGTCAGTAAGATCTATTATATGAGTCTTAGACTCTCTTGGTGTACCTGGCTCATTAAAAGCAATGTGACCGTTTTTTCCAACACCTAGCAACGTGATGTCAAAAGGTCCAGCTTTATCCATTTCTTTTTCATATCTAACAATTTCTTGTTCAGGGTTAGAAGTACCACTTAAAAAATTAATATTTTCTTTTTGTATATCAATATAATTGAATAAATTACTATCCATAAAGTATCTAAAGGAAAATTTGTTATTTGGTTCTAATCCAATATACTCATCTAAATTAAATGATGTAATGTTCTTTCAGGTTGTTTGTTTTTCATTAAAACTTTTTACAAACAATTTATATAGATCTACAGGTGTGCTACCGGTAGCTAAACAAAAGTTTTTTTCTTTTAAAGTGTCCAGTTCCCTTCTAAATAATTCAAATGCATATTCGTTTGCATCATTTAAGTTTTTAAAGTAGGATATATTTATATTTCTAATTTTCATTACTTATCCATTGTGTTTGATATCTTAGATATCAAAAGTTTTATTTAGTCCTTAAATTTAATTTACTTTTTTTCAGTATCTTTTTTTTCAGTTGCTTTTTTCTTAGTGTCTTTTTTTTCAGTTGCTTTCTTTTCAGTTGCTTTCTTTTCAGTTACTTTCTTTTCAGTTGCTTTCTTTTCAGTTGCTTTCTTTTCAGTTAATGTTTTTTCAGCTTCTGTGTTTTCAGTTACTTTTTTCTTAGAAGAGTTGCTTTTATCTCTATCGTATATTTTTCTAAATGCATCTGTAACTAACTCAACTTTAGGTCCAATTATTATTTGAGCAGCTGAGTCACCTATTGTAATAGCATCTACAGCAAGTCCTTCTTCTTTAATTTTTAGTTTTTCAACTTTTTTGTTGTCAACTAATGTAAGTCTTAATCTAGTAGCACAATTGTCAATAGTTTTAACATTTTCGTAACCACCAACATATTTTAGTATTTGTTCAGCTTCACCACTAAATTTACTTGTTTCACTACCTGGTGAATTATCATCTGAAGCAATTACTTTACTGTTTTGAACACCTACAGGCATACCTAATCTACCTGGAGTTTTAACTTTAAAGTAACCAATAAATCAGTAGAATGTAAAGAAGTATATAACACCAGTTACTGCTCCAATTAGCATCATTCAACCTGGGTTAGATATTTCATTTACTGAAACTGGATTACTAATAAGTGTTCCAGATGCATCGACTATCGGCATGGTTCCTGCATTAACTTGATTTGATACATCAATCATTTGCATTGTTGTAGGAATTGACACAGCATAATCTATTAGACCGGCTGAGAAACCAAATCCAATAGTTTGACCTAGGGCTACCGTTATCGCGGCCGCTATGGCAGACATTACTGAGTAAAGAACATACATACCTGGTGCAATAAATGCAAATGTAAATTCTAGTGGCTCTGTTACACCTGTAATAAATGCAATAAGTGCAGCACCACCAATAACTCCCATTAATGCTTTTCTATTATCTTTGTCACCTCTTGCAACTATAGCAAGACCAATTGCTGGTAAACCAAACATCATGATTGGGAAGTAACCAGATTGGAATGTACCAGAGTTTACAAGACCATTAGTGTAAGCATTTATGTCTCCATAAATTGTAACTTGTTCTCCAACATGTTTAGCCATTCCTGATGATACTGTAATGTCAGTAGCAACACCGACAACAGGAATTTGGAATCAGAAGAATGTATTAAGTACGTGATGTAGTCCAAATGGAAGTAATAGTCTATTTAATAGAGCATATACCCCAGAGGCAACTCAATCAAGTCCTGATGTTGCAACAGCACTACCTAATTCATATAGTGCTAATTGTATTCATGGTCAGAATACAGCAGCAATAAATGAAACAGGAATCATTACAAATGCCATTATCATTGGTAAGAATCTTCTTCCTGAGAAGAAACTTAACGCTGATGGCAATTCTATATTACTGTATTTATTATAGAATGCTGCAGTTAGAAGACCTGCAGTAATACCACCAGCAACACCTGTATTAACGTTATATGCAACAGTATTTGTTAATCCATCTGCTGATGGTTTAATAACATAAACAAGTGAAGAAACAGTATTTCCACTTGCATCCACATAAGCAAGGTCTGTAACTGGATCAACAGCAGCAAGTGAACCAGAATTTACACTATCATAAATTAATGAAGGTATTCCTGTACCTGCTGTATCAACAAACATATGTAGTATTAGTCATGAGAAGAATGACACAAGTGCCGCCTCTCCCCTAGAGTCTTTTGCAAATCCAAACCCTACACCAATTGCGAATAGCGCGGCAAGGTTATCAAATGCAGCAGAACCAGGAACTCTTATTATTGTACCAATTCAATGTCCAACTGAACCAGCTATTGTTTCACTTTCTATTAAAGCACCTATACGCATCATAAGCGCTGCAATAGGTAGAACAGCTATTGGAAATAGAAGTGATTTACCAATTTTTTGTAATACATCAAAAAAGTTTCCTCATTTTTTTGACTTAAATATTTTTTTAGATGGCTTGTCTTTAACAAGTACATCAACTTTTGAATTTTCTTTTGCAGTCATTATTTTCTAGCCCTCAAAGTAAATCAAATAGTTTCAAAAGCAGATATAATAGTAAACGCCATTAACGTTGCTGCTCCACCTCAAGAGACAGGTGTAGCAGTAAGCATTGCAATTAGTCCAATAAACATTCCTAAAAATACTAATCAAGAAATAATTAAAATAAACCAATTTTGCTTAATCATTATAGAGCAATAGTCAAAGGTATTTTGTAAAAAAACTTTCAATTGAAAATTGCCCTTTTGTTTCTTATTTTCCATTTTTCTCCTTATAGAATTGCAGAAAGAATTATGAACACAATTAAAAGAAAAACAAATATTGCAACCCATATTTTTATAATTTTTTTCTGTTTTGTTGTTAATTCCATTTCTGCTGGGACACTATTCTTGTCCATAAAAATTATTTCATTAAAATTGTAAATAAAATAATAATGCAAGCCAAATTGTTAATAAATAACATTTGTTAATTATTTGCTATATTTTTTAATTATTTGCTTAATAGGAATTTGTTCAGATAAAAGTTTGTTTGCTTCATTTGAATCAATTCCCAAAGATAAAATAAGTATTGTTACTTTAGCATTATAGTCATTGTCTTTAAGACAATCACTAACTACTTTTCTATCCTTTTTAGTTATGTCAATAACAATATCCTCTATTCTTTTAAGTAGTTTATTATTGTTAGATTTTACTCCTACCATTTTATTTCCATAAACATTTCCTAATTTTGTCATTACAGAAGATGATATTATATTTAAAACTATTTTTTGAGAAGTAGCAGCTTTCATTCTTGTCGATCCTTCTATCAACTCGCTTCCAGTAATAATATTTACAGAATCATTTGTGTAACTAGCTATTTTAGGTTCTTTACTGTTAGTGATAGATACTGAATAAATACCCTTAGACTTAGCATATTTTGCAGCTCCATTTACATACGGAGTAGAACCTGAGGATGTAAGAAGTATTAGTACATCTTTATTAGTAACATTTATTCTTTCTAAATCTGATTGAGCTAAGTCATAGTCATCTTCTGTTCCTTCTAGAGGAAGGTATAAAGCTTCATGTCCACCTGAAATTATTCCAAAGTATGTAGAAGAATCTACACCGAAAGTACCTGGAACTTCATTAGCATCTAATATACCTACTTTTCCAGATGTACCACTACCTAAATATATAACTCTACCACCTTGTCTATATTTTTCTGTTATAGAATCTACTACTTTAGAAATTTTCTTACTTTCTTTGGCTATAGACTCATATATTACTTTTGAGTCATCTATGAACTCATCTACAAGAACATCTGTATCAAGTTCATCTAAATTTATGCTTCTGATACTATAACCTCCACTTCTTCGTTATTAATAGGAAGATGATTATTGGTAATAACAGAGAAGGCTTTGTCTGGTAAAAATGAATATTCACTTTTTTCATCTAGTTTTTTATGGTTTGCAAGTATGTAAGATTTATCTGCAATTGAAGTAAAAAATTCTTTTAATTTTGTTTCCTCTAAGTGTGTGTTAGTTAAAGTACCATCACTTAGAATACCTACCACTCCAATAAATGCTTTATCAAATTTGAATCTATTATAATAGTTTAAATTATCTGCTAATTCAACAGCTTGAAAAGATGGAGAATATAAACCTCCAATTATGTGAATGTTCCTCTTTTTGTATAAATTAGCAAATTTTAAAACACTAAAAGAAGTTGTATATATTTGCACATCATAAGGCAAAAATGGAATCATCATTGAACAAGTTGTCCCTGCATCTATAAATATATTTTCACCATTTTCAACTAAGCTTGCAGCATGCTTTGCAATAGATAATTTTTCTCTATTGTGCATTTCAACTCTATGTCCGTATATATCAGATCTTCCAGTATTATTGTTATATATTGCACCTGACTTTACTCTAATAATGAAGTCTTCTTCTTCTAACTTAATAAATATTCTATTTACAGTCATTGGTGTGACATCAAGTAATTTTTGTGCTTCTGTACTAGTTATATTTCCGTGTTTTTTTATGTACTCTTTTAATTTAATATAATTGTAATTTCTCATTAGATTTTATATCCTTCTAATCCTCTTACAATGGTCCTCTTAACAGTATACTTATTATTATTATTTTCTAAAACTAAAATATCAGCATCAAATCCAGCTTTAAGTTCACCTTTGTTTTTTAGGTTCAATTCTCTTGAAGCATTTGTAGAAGTCATCATTACTGCTTCATCAAGACTACAATTTGTGAATTCAAGTAGGTTATTAAAGTTTCCAATCATACTCTGACCTGAACCAGCTATCTCTCCTCTTTCAGTTCTTATATATAGACCCTTTTTAAATACTTTAAGACCACCAGATTCATATTCTCCATCCTTAGCTCCTTTTGGTCTTATAGAGTCAGTTATAGCTATAACAGACTTAGGTCCTATTATGTTGTAAGTATCTTTTACAACTTCTCTATCTACATGAATACCATCAACAATTAATTCAGACATTAGATTATTTTTGTATAAGTTGTATGCTGCATTAACAATTCCCATATTTTCTCTTCTATGAGAGTAACCGCTCATTGCATTATGTAAATGAGTACAAGTAGAGAGACCTACTTTTAAGTGTTTTGCAACATCATCATATGTTGCTATTGAGTGCCCAACTGATGGTCTAATTCCGTTATTTAATAACTTCTTAGTTACTTCAGTAGTAGACTTTTCAATTGCATATGTAATTACTTTTATATTTTTACTTCATTTATTTAATTTGTTAACTTCTTCTATAGTTAATGGTTTAAATAAGTCAGATCTATGAGCTCCTTTCTTCTCTTCAGTAAGATAATTACCTTCAATATGAATACCTACCATTTCAGCAATTCCGCTAGGTTTTTCTTCTATAAAATAATTAGCATTTTTAACTGCTCTTTCTACATCATCCTCTTCAGCAGTTATAGAAGTATGTACAATTGAAGTACAACCTTCAGATAAAATTTTTTTAAGAAATTTTTCAGTTTTTTCTTTACTTCCGTCCATAAAGTCATATCCATATCCACCATGAGAGTGCCTATCAACAAAGCCAGGGATAAGCAAGTCCTTAATGTTATGATTGGATTTAGATACACTTTTAATCTTGGAACCTTCTGTCTCTATGACAATCGATTCTCCCTTAGTGTTTATTCCCTTAATTTCCATAAATCTATTATATTACTATACAAAAAAATATAAAAAAATATACAAATTAAATACATAATTCTTATTTATTATTTTGATAAGTTAACCATCTTAAATTATCGCTTTGTAATGAATCATAGTAAATATAAAGAGAATGCTTAATTTCATTAGACCTATTTATTACAGATGTATTTTTTCATTCTTTTTCAAATATTTTTTTCTTAAGTTCTTTTGTGCTAAATTCATCAAGATCAAAATCTGTATTTGTATTAAAATCGCTTTTATTTAATAAATATATATTTTTCAGTAAGTCGTCACTTATTTTAATGTTCTTAATTTTTTCGGAAAAGCACATATTTTGAACACTTCTATTTTCTGACAAATTAAGAGGCATTAAGTTACCAATATTATCAATGTATTCATCTGTAACATCATTGTAACAAGTTGAACTACTCTTAATATTTTTCGCATGTATATGATCAACATCTACATTATCTCGAATAAGGTTACTAAATGTTGAGTTCTCAATGTTATATTTATGTGTCACTAATTTAAAAATTAATTTTGCTCACTTTTTACCCTTAGCTGAATCACCTAAGGTATTTGATTTAAAGAAGATATCTAAATTTCCTCTATCAAACTTTGTTTTATTATATAAGTTTCTAACTGGTTCAATTGATTCTGTCCTATATATATCATTAGTTATTTTGACAATAGGATTCTCTAATGAATTTGCAGTGGACTTCGTTACTAAAAAGTAGTCAATTGAGAATATTGAAAGACTTACAGCAAATTTTTGCATCAAAAACTTAGCATCTACAGAATTAATTTTTTTGTTTTTAAGTCTTTTAGATATAACAGTTGTTGCAGCAAATATTATTGGATATATACCTTTTATTCCCAGATCAAATAATGATTTAAGAATTGATACTGATTCTTTAGAAAATATTTCTTTGTCAAAACTATCTACTAAAGCTATGTAAGAACCTTTATCATATAGTTCATTAACAAAGTTTTCTACTAATGAGGTATGTTTAAAATCTTCTCTGTATTCCTTTTTAAATTCCTTAAAAACATATTTTTTTGAAACTTTTTTCTGCCTTTTTAGCTCTGTCATATTTTTTATAAGAGATTCAACATCATAGTTAATATTTCTAAGGTCACTTAATTTATTAACACATTCCTCTCACTTATCAAATAAGTCTTCTGTATCATTTCTATCAGATTTACTCATAACAAAGTTTTTTATTAATTCTGATGAGTCAAGCTCTTTACCTCTAGAATTCATAGTTTCAAATAATAAATATGCATCTTCTGATGTTTCAAATGTGTATTTAACAACAGAGAGGTCCTTTCTAATAGTTTCTATAATGTAGTTAAATTCCAAAAATTTCTTTTCACTTGAATTTTTATCAATTAAGTAAAAGAATATTTCTGAATATATACTATTATTAGTGTTTCTAAGATTATCAATTTTTGCCTTATCATCTAACATATTTTGGTTATCTTCTATTTTTTTTAATATATTAAATACTTTTTTTAAAAAAGAATTATCATATTTTTTACTTACATTTAAAATATATTCTCTTTTAGGTACGTCATAATCATCCATAAAAATATCTGACAATTTTTTAAAATTTCTCTTATGTATGCTGTCAAATTTATTAATTTTATATTTATATATATAAAAAAATGCAAGACAAAAAATTATTATAGTTGTTATCCTTTGTTGACCATCAACCAATTCATGATGATTGTTTTTATTATCTATTAC
>JABSQC010000019.1 GCA_013214845.1 Mycoplasmataceae bacterium | reverse complement strand
AGACCTGGACAACCACCAAGACCTGGACAACCACAAAGACCTGGACAGTCTACTAGACCTGGACAACCACCAAGACCTGGACAAGGTCCTAGACCTATGAGCACTGCTCCTACTGTTAGACCAAAGCCTTCTAGTGGAAATCAAATACAAAAAGTAAATGGAAGCAAAGATGCTCCTAACCAACCTAGATTATCAAAAACAGAAGCGCTTGCTTCATTAGTTTTATCTGCTGCTAATCTTGACTTCTTTAATAGATTTACAGGAGACAACCTAAAAGAGAAATATAAAGTTGCTGATATTGCTTCTCATACAAACTGATTAATGAATATTGTAATGGGAGTTTCATGATTAATTGCAATAGCTTTATTTGCTTTTTCAATAATGTTCCCTATCCTTTTCCAAGATGCGTTCATTAGCAGTGTATCATCTGGTGTATCTGTTAATAATGGTACTTATTATGTTAATAACTATAATGATATTAATCAATTCTTTTATATTGGACTACCGTTGCTAAGTGGAATATGAATTTCTTTATCAGCCTATACAACATTTAATGGTGTTAGATTTAATAAAGGATTTATGTCAGCTAGAAAATTATTCTTCTTTAGGATTATTGCTTCACTTACATCAGGTCTAATATTTACTCCATTCATATATGGATTTACTCAGAACCTAGAATTAAGAGAAGAAACACCTAGAGCTAATGCAAGGTTGGCTGTAGTATCTATCTCATCATTGATATTTATAAGTTCAGCTATAGTGTATGCATTTCTTGTGTTCTTATATGTAAGAATGGCTACTCCATCTATTCTTTATATAAGTGCAAATAATCCTGAATTCTTCCCTGCTACAGATTCATTTAATACTACTTTTAACAGTACAGTGTATGCAGTAACTGCTACTCTAATGTCTCTAGCAACATCAATACTTATAATTGTTAACTTCTACATGATTTCAATTGGTACTGGATACCTTCACTTTATAGTTAATTCATCTGATGTTTCTGAAAACGTAGATAGATTATTACTAAAAAGCAAAAAAATTGAAGGTAATGATGGTCACTTATTAGGTAGTGGACCTAATGCTAATGGAGCAAAAAGAATTGGTACTGCACCAAAAGCTATTGGTAATCCTTCTGCAAGACCTAACCCTAATCCTAGAAAATAGTAAGTATATTTGAACTTAAAAACTCCAATTATAAAAATCTAATATTTTAGAAATATATTCTAAAAAAATTATATAATTTGTTTATGTTTGTAAGTAAAAGTACAGGAAAAATCACTTTAGTAACAGGACCGATGTTTTCTGGAAAAACTTTGGAAATACTTAGACTTGTAGATCAATTAGAATATTCTAACAAAGAATATGTAATTTTCAAACCATCTATTGATAGTTCTGAGGACGAATTCATAATAAAGAGTAGATGAAATCATTCAAAAAAAGCTAACAAGTTTTCTGGTGAAGATGACATTGAGAGATATCTTTTAAACAACCCTAACACATATGCAGTGATAATTGATGAAATTCAGTTTATGGATAAATCGATAATCAAATATTTAGACAGATTATGTTTTAGAGGAATAAACATAATAATAGGTGGACTTGACAGAGATTACTCTGGAAAACCCTTTGACACCACATCTTTTGCAGCATCAATTGCAGATGAAGTTAGAAAACTTCATTCTATATGTCACGTTTGTGGAGATGCTGCATTTTTGTCTCAAAAATTTTATCAAAATAGAGCAGTAACTAAAGACAGCAAACAAATAGAACTTAAGAACGATGTTCTTTATAAACCTGTTTGTAGAAAACACTTTAAATACGACGAGAACTAAAAATGCTAAGTAAAAAAATAATTGAAACACTTGATGACATTTTAGAAAATTACAATGATCTTAAGTCAAAGATATCATCACCTGAAGTTTCTGAAAATTATGAAGAGTATATTTCTTTAAATAAAAAAATAAAGTCAGTTGAGCCGACTGCAATTCTTTATAATGACTATAAAAATAATTTAGACTCTCTTCCTGAGTTGGAACTTTTATCTAAGGAAAGTGATGAGATGGAAGCAATTGCCAAAGAAGAGATTAAGAAACTTAAGTTAGAAATCGTTGATCAAGAAGAGAAAATTAAGTTATCATTAGTTCCTAAAAATGAGTTTGATGAAAAGGATGTAATTATGGAAATAAGAGGTGCTGTTGGTGGAGATGAAGCAAACATTTTTGCTGAAGACTTATTCAATATGTACAAAAAATATTTTGATAGAGTAGGTTTTAAAATAAAAGTTATTGATTGAAATGAGTCAGTTGCTGGTGGTGTTTCAACTATGTCAATGGAAGTTAAAGGTAAAAATGCATTCCAATACCTAAAACATGAATCAGGATCACATAGAGTTCAAAGAGTTCCCAAGACTGAATCAATGGGTAGAATACACACTTCTATTGCAACAGTGGCAGTTTTACCTAAAGCTGATAAAGTAGAGGCATTAGTTAATATGAATGACTTAAGAATTGACACATATAGAGCTTCTGGAGCAGGTGGTCAACACGTTAATAAGACAGACTCAGCAATAAGAATAACACACATACCCACAGGTATTGTATCTCAGTCTCAGGATGGAAGAAGTCAACACGATAACAAGGCAAAAGCTATGGAGATACTAGCTGCAAGACTTTTAGAAAAGAAAATGAATGAGCAGATGGAAAAGCAATCTAGTATAAGATCTGCTGCTGTAGGTACAGGTGAAAGGTCGGAAAAAATTAGAACCTACAATTATCCTCAAAACAGAGTTACTGATCACAGAATAAATTTAACAATCAAAAAACTAGATCAAATAATGCAAGGTAATTTAGATGAAATTTTGGACTCTTTAATAGCTAATGACCAAGAAGAAAGACTTAAAGAAAGTGGAATCATATAAAAATTTATTAAAAATATATCCTAAAAAGAAGTTAGATGAAATGGTAAAATGATTTCTTGAGTTAGAATCATCTTACATAGAAAATAAGGAAAAACTTATTTTTAATGAATCTTTTATAAAAAAATTAAATGATTACACTACTAGTGATAAACCAATTGAATATATTTTTGGATACTCATTTTTTTATGGAAGAAAGTTTTATGTCAATAATAACACTTTAATACCCAGATCTGAAACTGAGGAATTAGTTAATACTTTTCTAAAAGATATAAAAGAAGGTAGGGTTCTTGATATTGGAACTGGAAGCGGATGCATAGCGGCTACTTTAAAATTAGAGAATCAACTCTTAAATTTAACAGCAACAGACATAAGCTCAGAAGCAATTGAGACAGCTAAAAAAAATTTTAAAAAGCACAATTTAGAAATAAAAACAATTATTTCTGATATTTTTGAAAACATAGATTGTAGTAAATATGATTACATAATATCTAACCCACCATACATCTCCTTTGACGAATCTATTGATGACTCAGTTTTAAAATACGAACCGCACTCAGCACTTTTTGCTAAAGACAATGGTTTGTTTTTTTATAAGGAAATAATAAGTAATGCAATAAGGTTTTCTAATATAAAAAAAATATATTTCGAAATAGGGTATACTCAAAAAAATGAACTTGAAAATTATTTGAAATCCATAAATATAGATAAATATTCTTTTGTAAAAGACAATTCAAACATTTATAGATTTTTAGTAATTGATACATCTAATATATAATATTTACAATGAAAAAATATAAATGAAGAAACTGAGAAAGAGTTTCAAAAAGATTGTTAAATAATGAAATTGGTATATTGCCTACATCTGGCGTGTATGGAATTTTTGCTTTGGCCAACCCCAATAATGTAAATAAAATAAATTTAATAAAAGGAGCTCCTTTAGATAAAAAGAACTCAATTATGTTTCCAAGCATAGAGAGTGTTTTTGAAGCAATGGAAATACCAGAAAAATTTGAATCACTAGTAAGAGAAAATGTTCCTGGTTTAACAACTTTTATATTAAAGCCTAAACAGAATTGGATAGATAAAACTGGTTTTGATAATTTATCTGATGGTGTTGGAGTTAGAGTAACAACTGACTATAATTTAATAAGAATATTGAAAGAAACAGGTCCATTAATAGCTACTTCAGCTAATTTTTACGGTAAGGAAACTATTACAAAGGCAGCACATGCTGACTCGCATTTTTCTTCCATTTCAGTTTCTAGTTCTGACAACCCCGACATTAAATTAGAAAAAACAAAAATATCATTTATTTTAGATGGAGGAAATTTAGGAAGCACTCCAAGCACTATTATTTCATTGTTAAATGATGAAATTCAGATAGTAAGAAGCAAGGAATATAATATAGGAGATAAGGGGAAATAATGATAACAAATAAGATAGCATTAGCATCAGATCATGCGGGATTTGATTTAAAAGAGGAAATTAAAGAATACTTAAGTAACTTAGGGGTTGAAATTGTAGATTTAGGAACAAACGATAACACTTCTGTAAACTACGCATCTTATGGAAAGAAGATGGGTCAATACATTAAAGACAACAAAGATTCTTTTGGAATTATAGTATGTGGAACTGGAATTGGAATATCAATTGCTGCTAACAGATATAAAGAAGTGAGGGCCGCTCTTTGTCATTCAACAGAGTATGCATCACTAGCTAGAAAACATAATGATGCAAATGTCTTAGCTCTAGGTTCAAGATTTGGGGACTCAAAAGAATCTATAAATATTGTTAAGGAATTCTTTACAACTGATTTTGAAGGGGGAAGACACAAGGATAGAGTTGATACCTTAGGAGAAAAAGTATAGAATGAACAGAACTGAATTAATAAAAAAAATAATTAAAGAAGAGGACGAAAGACAGGCCTCTTTTATAACATTAATAGCATCTGAAAATTATGTATCAAATGATGTAAAATTTGCAACAGGCTCATCGCTAACAAATAAATACGCAGAAGGATACCCTGGAAGAAGATATTATGGTGGATGTGAAGTTGTTGATAAAATAGAAATTGAAGCTCAAGAAAGATTAAAGAAACTTTTTAAAGTTAAATATGTTAATGTTCAACCTCACTCAGGTTCACAAGCAAATATTGCAGTTTATAATTCTCTTTTGAATCCAGGTGATAAAATACTTGGCATGTCTTTATCATCAGGTGGTCATTTGACACACGGAGCAAAATTTAATTTGTCTGGTAAATCATTTGAGTCATTTACATATGATGTAGATAGAAATAGTTTTTTAATAGACTATGATGATGTAGAAAAAAAAGCACTTGAAATAAAACCTAAACTAATTATTGCTGGTGCATCAGCATATCCTAGAGAAATAGATTTCAAAAGATTTAAAGAAATAGCTGATAAGGTTGGCGCTATACTAATGGCTGATATAGCACATATTGCTGGACCTATAGCTGCTGGACTACATAATTCTCCAGTAGGTTATGCAGACATAATTACATCTACCACTCACAAGACTTTAAGAGGACCGAGGTCAGGTATAATAATGACTAATAATTTAGATATATATAACTCAATTAATAAAGGCGTTTTTCCTGGAACACAAGGAGGTCCCTTGATGCATGTTATTGCAGCCAAGGCAATAGCCTTTGGTGAGGCTTTAGAAAATTCATTTGTCGATTACCAAAAACAAGTAATTGAAAATTCTCAAGTTATGGCAAAGGTATTTTCTGAAAATGGATTTGAGGTAACAACAGGTGGAACAGACAATCATTTATTTCTAGTAAATGTTCTTTCTTCTATTTCTATTGACGGAAAAGAGGCACAAGAATTATTGACAAAATCAAATATTATTGTCAACATGAACTCTATACCATTTGACAAAAATCCTACAAACAGACCTAGTGGTATTAGGATAGGAACTCCGGCAATAACTACTCTTGGAGCAACAAAAAAAGATTCTAAAAAATTAGCAATTTTAATAATAAATGTCTTAAGATCTAAAGGTGATAATAAAGTAATTGAAAAAGCTAAAAAAGAAGTACTAAAATTATTAAAAAAATGAGATAAATTAAATGATTAGATTATGAAAGTTAATAAAGTAGAGCACCCCCTTTTAGATGTAAAAATATCACTATTAAGAAACGTAGAAACAGATTCTAAATCTTTTAGAGATATATTGGAAGAAGTATCTACATTTCTTGCATATGAAGCTTTAAAAGATATAAAAGTAAAGGAAATAAAAATCAATACACCTGTAAAGAAAAACGCTACAGGTTACTCATTGGATGAGAAGGTAATTATTGTTCCTATTTTTAGAGCTGGCTTAGGAATGGTTAATGGAGTGACTTCATTATTTCCTCAAATAAAAGTTGGACACATTGGTATTTATCGTGATGACAATACCAACAAAACAAGCATCTACTATAACAAACTTCCTAAATCTATAAAGGGAGCTAAAGTACTTGTATTAGATCCGATGTTAGCGACAGGATCAACTATTATTGATTCAATAAATTTAATTAAAGAAAGTGGACCTTCAAGTATCTCTGTACTTTCTGTAGTTGCTGCTCCAGAAGGTATTAAAAAATTAGAATCTGTTCACCCTGATGTAGAATTAGTTGTTGGGTCAATTGATGAGAAACTGGATAAAAATGGATATATTTCTCCAGGTCTAGGAGATGCAGGAGACAGAATTTTTGGAACCAAATAAGGCATTTTTTGACATTACTATTATTGAATATTCAATTTTAGGTATATCTATTTCTATTGCTATGATTATAGGAGCTATAACTGGAATAATGCCAGTTCTTTATGCATCAATAGCTGGATTTATATCGATATCCTTATATAAGATTTCATCATATGTTACTCAAATTTATTGACCAGATAAAAATTTTAAAAAATTTTCTTTTGGAAAAGGTTTTCTTTCCTCTATGCTTAGAGTTATTTCATTAGCTATTCCATTTATTGTGTGTGCTGCCATAGTTACATATTTACCTTCAGATAACACGCTAACTTTAGATGACACAATAAATGTAATAAACTTGTGAATCTTATTGTTTTATATCTCAATTCCTATGATATCTTCATTTGTATATAATGCCTTATACCTTTATAAGGGTAAAAAATAGATTTTTTGTTATATAGAATAAAAATAGGAGTATATTTTAAATGTAGAATAGATAGGTATATCTTTACTACATTTTTTGTATTTATTAATTATGGAAATAACAGTTGATATTTTTGAAATTGGAAAAATAGTGCCTCATTTTTGAGCAACTATTTGAGTGACTATTATACTAACTGGTTTATCTCTATTTACTTTCTTTTTTTATAAAAAAAGAGATTCTAAAAAGAGACCAGGAGTAATACAATCTACAGTTGAAAGTGGATTTGAATCATGAGAGAAAACAATGGAAGATATAGCAGGTCCAAGATTAAGACCAGCCTTTCCTTATTTCTTTACATTGATGCTGTATATATTTTTATCAGCTTCAATGGAAGTGTTTGGATTTGTTAATCCAGCAGGTTCAATAGCTTTCACTCTTGCCTTAGGTTTAATTACATTTATAGGTATATATGTAATCGGAATATTTACTCAAGGTTTTATTCAATTTGTAAAAACTAAATATGTTAATCCATTAGAAATTATTTCGCAGTTTTCACCGTTAATTTCTATTTCAATACGTTTATTTGGAGCAGTTTTTGCAGGAAGTATTTTAGGAGCTATAGTAACAATTATTATAACTACTTTAGGAGCTTCTGATCCTGTACTAACCAGTCTTCCTCTAATAAATATATTTTGATCTTGAACTTTAACTGGTGTAACTTTATTTTTTGCAGGACTTCAAGCAATGGTTTTCACCTTATTAACAATGATTTATTGAAATCAAGAATTAGGTGATAAAAAAGAAAGAAAAAAAGCAAAAAAATTAGCAAAAACAGAAAAGAAAAAAGAAAAAGAATCAATGGTTAATAATTATATTGATATTAAGTAAGGAGAGAAAATGACAATAGATGGAGCATCATTTATACAAGGAATGGCTTTATTAGGAGCTGGACTAGCTGCTATCGGAATGATAGGAACTGGACTAGGTCAAGGAATGGCTGCTGGGCAAGCTGCCCTATCAGTAGGTAGAAACCCAGAAGCTGAAAGTAAAATAAGATCAATGATGATTGTTGGACAAGCAATCGCTGAATCTGCGGCGCTATACTGTTTGGTTATAGCGATACTGTTAATCTTTGTAGCAGGATAAATTATATAAAATAAAATTTTAAAAATAATTAGGAGGAAATAATGATATTTGCAGCTGATACACAACAAATTATGGATGGAATAATACCATCTTTACCAGAATTTATAGCAGCAATAGTATGTCTAGCTATTCTTTTAATAGTTATTACATTCTTGATGTACAAACCAATTAAGAAATCTATTACAGATAGAAAGAATTATATTCATTCAAACATTGAGCACAGCGAAAAAAGAAAAGCAGAAGGAAAAAAATTAAAACTAGAAGCTGAAGAAAATATTAAAAGATCTAAAGATCAAGCAGAAAATATTATTACTTCTTCAGTTAGAGAGGCTAATGAAAAATCTAACAACATTTTAGCTGACGCTAAAGATAAATCTCAACAAATAATTGATTCAGCAAGAAATCAAGCAAAGTCTGAGATATCAAAAAGCAAACAAGTTGTTAAGGATGAAGCAGTTGATA
>JABSQC010000018.1 GCA_013214845.1 Mycoplasmataceae bacterium | reverse complement strand
GCTGGACAAATGGGTAATTCAGAAGTAGGTCACACAAACATAGGTGCAGGGAGAGTAGTTTATCAATCTCTATCTTTAGTTAATAATGAAATAAAAGAAAAGAAATTTAAAAAAAATAAAATTCTTTTAGAGGCTATAAGTAGTGCTAAAAAAAATAATTCTAAAATACATCTATTAGGATTATTATCTGATGGTGGAGTTCACTCTATGAATACTCACTTATATGAACTACTTGATATGGTTAAAGAGCATGGTGTAGATGATAGAACATTTATACACATAATTACAGATGGTAGAGATGTAGCACCTAAAACATCTGTTAAATATATAGAAGAGCTAATCAATAAATTAAAAGGTAATAAGTCTACAATTGCAACTATATGTGGTAGATATTACACACTTGATAGAGATAAAAGATGAGAAAGAGTTCAAAAATCATATGATGCTATGGTAAATAGAACTAGTCTATCATTTGATGATCCTATCAAATACATAAATGATTCTTATAATAAAGACTTAACAGATGAGTTTATTGAACCTGCATTTAATAAAAGTGTAGTTAATGGAAAAATAGAATCAAAAGACTCAGTAATATTTTACAATTTTAGACCAGATAGAGCAAGAGAGATTTCTCACACTTTAATTGGTTCTAGTTCTTATGAATATAAGCCAGAAGGCGAAGCGCTAAAAAATATTTATTTAGCAACTATGAGACCTTATTTAGGAATTGATTCTAATATAATATATCCTAATACTCAACTAAAAAATACAATAGGAGAAGTTTTAAATAATGAGAAATTAACTCAAATCAGAACAGCTGAGACAGAAAAATATCCACATGTTACATTCTTTTTAGATGGAGGAATTTCAGAATTTGATTTTAAAGCTGAAACTAAAATTTTAATACCATCTCCAAAAGTGGCTACATATGATTTAAAACCAGAAATGTCTGCATATGAGTTAACAGATGCTTTACTTGAAAAGATTGAAGGTATTGATGCAACTATAATAAATTTTGCTAATCCAGATATGGTTGGACACACAGGAGATCTTAAAGCTGTTATAAACTCAATTGAAGCAGTTGATGAATGTATGGGTAAAATCTACAAAAAATTTGTAGAAGAACTTGGTGGAACAATTATGATTGTTGCTGATCATGGTAATGCAGATGAAATGCTATATGAAGATGGAAGCAGTATGACTAAACATACTACTAACCCAGTTCCAGTAGTTATTACTGATGAAACAGTTAAATTTAAAAAAGAATTTACTGATTTTGACAATATAAAAGCTAAACTTGCAGACTTTGCACCCACACTATTAAAGATTGCAAATATTAAGGTACCTAAGGAGATGACTGGTAACATTCTTGTAGAATAGTTTAAGTTATAATAAAATTATGGGAAAAATAAAAGACATTATAGATAATTTTGAAAAGGAATTTCAACAACCTTTTAGAATATCTAGAAGAGATGAACACATTGCTGCAGCAGAAGAATTAACTAAAGATGAAACAATTGATTTTGCTTTCTTAGCTAAAAGACAAAAAACAAACAACTACTCAGTAGTTTCGCTATCCGATTCTAGAATAGCTGTTGTTCAATCTACAATTTTTGGTAGACCTACATGTTATTCTATACCTTGAATTTCTGTAACAGGATTAGATGTTTACCAACTTTCCAGAGTATTTTCATCAGCATCTATAAGAATAGAGCATAAAGGTGGAACAGGTTCATTAAGTCTTTTAAAAGTTTCTAAATATGCAATTTATGATATAGAGAAAATTATTTTAGGTTATATACAAAAAAATGCTGATAAAAGAAAATAATAATTATAGTAACAACGAAATAATAAAAAAAATGAATAAGTGAATCAGGTTATTGTCTGATTACAACGTAGATAATGAAAGCGATGCTTGAAACATTATTGGTAGTTTAACAATGATGGAAGATGATATTTCAAATTTATCTATGGAATTTACTGAAAACTTTTCTACCTTAAATACATTTAGTAGAATTATTAAAGAATCTAAATATAACATTTCTTCATTATATTCAAAAAATGATTACAAAAAAACTCAGTACGAGATAAGAATAGAGATTATTAACCTTAATAAGAGACTTATAAGAACTCTCGAAAATTTTAGAAAAGAAAAGCTTGAAAAAACTATAAAAATGAAAGAAGTCCTAGATGCTGACTTCACAAAAGAATAAAAAGAGATAACACAAGTTATCTTTTTTTATTCCTAGAACTTCTTCTTTTTTTCTTTCTTTTCTTTCTGTTTAATTCTATATTATCAATAAATTCTTCTATAGATTTTAACTCCTTTGGAGTTCTATTGTAATCTACTCCAAAATTATCATTTCACTCTCTATTTCCATTGACTATATAAAATTCTATTTCATGAGTTTCTGTGTCTATATTTGCGCCAATTAAATAGTCTTTCATTCCATCTATGCAAACAGCATTTCCAACTTTATAATTATAGTCAGATGTTATCTTAGACTCCTTCATTTCTTCTTCAATATATGTGTAGTTTTTTTGTCTACCCATGTGACCAAATACATGAAATTTATCAGGTATGCTATTTATTTCTTCTCTATTAAACATAAGTTCTTTTAAACCAGCTACTTTTACAATATCTTCTACAGGTTTTATAAATGGTGTATGACTAATATATATATCATCATATTCAATTTTCACAGGCATTGCTTTTATATATTGAATTACATCTTGAATAAATTTATCTTTACCATCTTTTAGTTTTTCATCTATTTCTTCAATAAAACCAAAATGACCAACTTGGTATGCATTCTTAACTATATTTTTATCATCTTTTGATAGCATAGAAAAGAAATCATGCTCTTCTTTCATATAATAAAGGAACAAGAAGTCATGATTACCGAGAACTGACTTAATGTTATTTTTTATTACAAATTCCATAACTTCAACGTTATTTCTACCTCTGTCAATTAAATCACCGAGTAGCACCATTTCATTAGCACCAGGCATTATTTTTATAAGTTCTTTTAGAGCATTGTATCTTCCGTGCACATCTGCAATAACATTAATTTTCATTTTTAGTAACCTCAACCCTTATTACTAAAATTATATTTCTTTCTATATAATAATATTTTTTTAAACAATTAAATTTATAATTGATAATTTAAAATATGTTTGAGATTACATGATATTAAATATCTCTATATATATTAAGTAACTATAATATTACTATGGATAAAAATCTATTTCAGAAAGTTGAGGAATATATCAAAAACAATAATGTTGTTTTTTTAATAGGGAACTTGGGTTCAGGAAAGACGCATTTTTTTAAAAACTTTATGGAATATATAGGATGTAATGAGACAATAAATTCACCAACTTTTTCGATAAAAAAGGAATATGTTGTTAATGACTTGCATATATCTCATTATGACTTGTACAGAGATGCTGACAAATCACTTGTAAAGTCACTTGTATCTGATGATATATTAGAAGGGAAAATATTATTTATAGAATGACCGTCTAATTTAAAATCATTAAAGAAAATTAAGAGATTAGAAATTCATATAAGTGAAAAGAATAATGAAAGAATATATAGATTATTGGAGAAATAAATGGAGCATATAAATTTAGTAAAAAAATACAATAGATCTATTACTGAAAAAAACTTTACATTAATGAGTTCATTTTTATCAGATAAAATTATTACACAGATAATAGACGGAATAAACACTACTGAAGAAACCAAAGTTTTAAAAGAAGATTTTGTTAATTCTATTAAAAAATGGTTAACTAATTTGGATTCATTTAATCAAAAGAATATAGATTATAAAACGATATCTTTTGATTCAAAACAAGTAAAAATATCAGTTTCATACATAAATGAATACTATCTAAATAATGAAGACTTAACTATTAGCGGCACATTTTACTATGTTATTGATGTAAATAGTAATAAAATTACTAAAATGTTAAATATAATTAAAGAGAAAAACGGAGATGAAGAGCTTTTAGAAAGAGCTTACTTTAAATAAAATGAAGATTTTAATAGACACAAGTAATCAGTATTTAATTCTTTCATTAATAGATCAAGATTACAAAGTTTTAGATTTTTTAAAAATGAAATGTGAGAGAAATTTAACAGAAGTTACAAATAGCGAGATTCAAAAAATTTTAGATAAAAATAAAATTTCTTTTAAAGATATATCTTCATTCTATGTAGTTAATGGTCCCGGATCTTTTACAGGAGTGAAAATATCTGTTCTCATAGCAAACACAGTTAAAAATATAAACCCCGAACTTAAAATATTTTCATTATCATCATTAGAATTTCTTAAAAAGAATAGGAATGATAAGACAGCTATAGATGCAAAAGGTGGAAAATATTATTATAGAACTCCCTATAGGATAAAACTTATAAATGAAAATAAGATAAAAGAAAATTGAATAACTACATATGAAGATGTAAATGAAGAAAATATTACTTTTAATATAAGGAGATTTCACAGCAATTTCAATTTGAAACCTTTATATAAGAAGAGGGTAGTTTAATGTACATATTAGCGATTGAAACTTCTTGTGACGATACTGGTATTGCAGTATTAAAAGATAATAAAGTTATATCCAATTTTCTTTATTCTCAAATAAAAGAACATAAAAAATATGGTGGTGTAATTCCCGAAATTGCTTCAAGAGTTCACTTAAGTCACATTAATACACTTATTGAGAGAGCTATAAATAATGCACAAATTAAATATAGTGATTTAGACTATATTGCTTTTGCACAAGGACCAGGCCTTGTAAATACGCTTCAAATTGGTTTAATTACTGCAAAAACTTTGTCTCAATATCTAGAAATTCCATTAATTCCAATAAATCACATAGAGGCACATTTATATAGTTCTTATATAGATAAAGATATTCCAAAAGATTTATTTAGAAAAAAAAGACTAGGAGTTATAGTCTCAGGCGGTCATACAGAGATTGTTGAAATAAATAATTTTAAGTACAATATTATTTCAAAAACAAGTGATGACACAATTGGAGAATGCTTTGACAAAGTTGGAAAGATGCTAAAATTAGGCTACCCAGGCGGCCCTATAATAGATTCAATATATGATAGCAATAAGACAGATATTAACTTTAAAGTTTCTAAACTTAAAGATGGAAAAATGTCTTACTCAGGTCTAAAGTCTCAGGTAAGAAGAGAGATTGAAACTAAGAAATATAGCAAAGAAGTTATTGCATCTTCATTTCAAAAAGCTGCTGTAGAGCAAATAATATGGAATTTAAAAAAGGTTTATGACAAAAAATATGAGGAAGTAATGGTTGCAGGAGGAGTTAGTGCCAACTCTCTTTTAAGGACAGAACTTTCTAAAGTAGGCGATAATGTTTTATATCCAGAATTGAAATATTGTAAAGATAATGCTGCAATGATAGGAAATCTTGCATATATAAAAATATTCCTTAAAAAAGAGAATGTCGCAAATCTAAATATAGATAGTTTTCCAAGAAATAAATGAAATTAAATATAATGTAAATATGAAAACTCAGCTAATGACTTCAGAAAAAATTGTAGAGAATATTTACAAGGAAATCAAGGAAAAGATAACTTCATATAATGGTAAGTACAAACTATCAGTAATCTTGATTGGTAATAATCCCTCTTCTGAAATATACGTAAATATAAAAAGAAAAAAAGCAGTTGAGTTAGGTATTGAATTTGATTTACATAAATATAATGATGATGAAATTAATCAAGAACAACTTTTACAACTTATAGATGACTTAAATAACGATACATCGGTTAATGGAATACTTACTCAGTTCCCATTAAATAAAAAATTTGATGAGTTTTTAGTTTCAAGTAGAATATCACCATCAAAAGATGTTGATCAAGTCAATCCATATAATGTAGGAATAAATCTTTGAGGTAAAGGAAATAAAGCATCATGTACTGCTGCTGGAATTATAAAGCTACTAGAATTTTATAATATAGATTTAGTTGGGAAAAATGTTTTAGTAATAGGTGATAGTATGATAGTTGGTAAACCTCTTTCATCATTGCTTATAAACAAAAACGCAACTGTTACAATTGCAAATAAATACACAAAAGATTTAAAAAACTATACTAAGAATGCTGATGTGCTAATTTCTGCAACTGGAGTAAAACATTTAATTAAAGCTGATGATATAAAAGAAGGTTCTGTCTTAGTAGATGTAGGAGTTACTAAGGAAAATGGAAAAATTTACGGAGATATTGATTACAAATCAACTATTGGAAAAGCAACTTATGTAACACCACCTACTAATTCAGTTGGACCACTAACTGTTGCATTCTTGATGTTGAATATCATCAAATAGTAATATAATTTTGTTATGGCTACTAAGATAAATTTAGACGTAAATGGTAGAGCTTTTTATTATACTGGAGAAGGAAAAATTGTATATCCCGCAGGAGCTTGAAAAAGAATGCTTGTTAGAGTTGTTGATTTCATTATTGCAATTTTGCCTTCAATAATTTTTTCAATAGTTTATGTGACAGCATATTACCAAGAGGGATACTTAAGATTATTTGAACCTAGCAGCAATTGATCATTTATTTTATCTCAAGTATTAGCAGTAGTTGGACCAATAATTATGTTTATGGTTATACCAATTCTTTGAGATGGACAAACATTGATGAAAAAGATTTTTAGAATTCAACCAATGTTTATGGATGGACAATCAGTATGGAAAGGAGTATTAATAAGAGAGTCAATTGTTACTTTAGTGGCAATTATAGTTAATCTTATAATATTATGTTCCGGTATAGATTACTTGACCGCTTTTTCTGAATACAACGTTTTTATAAATGATGCTGGTAATGCAATCTTAAAGTTAACAGGAGGAGAAACTAGTGGATTTCAAGGTTTTTACTTAGAATCTCATTCTACTGATGATTTCAAAACTTTAATGAGTGATATGGATAAATACCTATCGGAAATGGATAAATGATACTCTACATCAAGTAGTGATGTAATTAAAGCAACATTAACAGGTGATGAAAAAAGAGCTTATGACATACTTGTTGATATCAACTCATTTGAAGCATTTGATCAAGGTTTACTTTACTTTGATGGAAATGTACTAATATTAAATTCTAACAATGATAGTTTTAAAGAATTTATTAACTCTGGGTGAAATGACATGATTACATCCTATGCACAAAATGTTGCATCAGCTGAACCTAGTATGATAGTAGAATCTAAATTGAATGCTTCTTATTCTGCTTTCATAATACAAATAATTCAAAGAATTTGATGATTATTACTATTTGTTGCTATTGGTGTGTCTAAAGGCAAATTGGGTATACATGATATTGCAGCAAAAACTGTAATTGTTGATTTAAATAGAATGTATAAACCAACAACAGCTAATGTTGGTGATAACCCAGATGAAAGTAAGTTAAAACCTATTGCAGATAATAAAGATGAATTACCTACAGTTGAACCAAGTCATCCTAATGATGTTTCTAAAACTGGTAGTACAATAATAGAAGAAAAAACTACAAAAGAAAATTCAGTTAAAAAAGATGAGACTAAGAAAGACACAAAAGAAAAACCAACTGAAACTAAAAAAGATAGCGAAACTAAAAAGAACAAACCTAAAATAACAACAACAAAAGATGGTAGCGTATTAATTGAACCAACTTTTAAAGATGATATTACTAAGAAAGGTAATTCAAATAAAAAAAGTGATTCTGATAAAACAAAAAAATAATATAGATAGGAATGAATAACAAATCATGAGTAAAGGTAAAGTAAGTAATTTAGATTTAATGCAATGTCTATCTGATTTTCAAGATAAAATGGATAGTAATGAAGATTCTCTTAAAATATTTTTTCAAAATAATGAGAATTTTAACTGATTAAATGAAACCAAATCAAAAATGTACTTAGTAGATGAAACACATAAGTACTTTTTTGAAGACACATCAGGTAATAAAACAAAAATAAATGATGAACTTGCCTGAAGTGCTACAAACTACATGAAAAATTATGACTCTAAGTTCAATTTTTCTACGTTAGATATACCTTCATATGTTCTAAAAAAAGCAGCTGCAGATGGAACAAGAATACACAAAGAAATTGAACTTAAAGAGAATTTAGAATATGAAGCTAATCTATCAAGAATATTTAATATATCTGTAAATAATTTTAGAGAGGTAATAATTTGAGATCCTAAGAACAAGGTTGTTGGAATGATTGATTTATTAGACTTTAGTATACAAGATGATGAATTAGTAATAAAAATGATTGACCATAAAGTTTCTAAGAGAGATAAAAGAGAGTATCTAACTTATCAGCTAAATATATATGCTTTGGCAATGAAGCAATTAATTATGTTCTTAAGTAATAAACTTAATTTAAAAGTAACATTAGAATTATATGGAAACCAAATAGACAAATATAATAATGTCTTTAAGAAGGTAGATATATCTCATATGCAAGAAAATGATGTATTTTCAGTTTTAGAAAAAGCAAGGGAAAATTATAAAGATGAGCAAATTAAATAAAGAGCAAGATGAAGCTGTAAAAAGAAAAGAGGGTTACACAAGAATAATTGCTGGTCCAGGTACAGGTAAAACAAGAACACTTACTGAAAAAATAAAGCACTTAATTGATGAAGGTGTGGAACCATGAAATATACTTGCACTTACTTTTACAAATAAGGCAGCTCAGGAAATGAAACAAAGAACTAATGAACTTTTGGGATATGAAACAAAAGTTAATTTTTTTACATTTCATGGACTTTGTAACTACATGCTTAAAGTAACAGGAGCAGACATTGAATTAGAAAGAAACTTTACTATATTAGATGTAAACGATCAAAAAAACATTTTAAAAAAATTTTACAAAGAGTTGCAAGTGTCTCCTAAAGAAGTATCATATTATGATTCTCTAAACTATATTGAATCAAAGAAATTAAAAAGAGAGGAAAGTGAAAGCAATACAGTTCAAGATTTAATACAAAATGATATTTTTGCAAAGATATATGCGATGTATATTGAGTATCAAAAAAATAATCAAATCTTAGATTTCAATGATTTAATTATTTAC
>JABSQC010000017.1 GCA_013214845.1 Mycoplasmataceae bacterium | reverse complement strand
AGTAATACCTCTTTCTTGTTCTTGTTCCATTCAAACCATTTGAGACACACCATCGTGAGTTTCTCCAAATTTATGAATTTTACCTGTGTGATATAGTATACGCTCTGTTGTTGTTGTCTTACCAGCATCAATGTGAGCCATAATTCCTATATTACGAGTTTTTAATAAAGTTTCCTTTGACATAATTCTCCTATCATCTTAGGTTAGCAAATGCACGGTTCGCTTCAGCCATTTTATGAGTAGCTTCTCTTTTCTTAATTGATTCACCACTATTGTTAGATGCATCAATAATTTCACCTGCTAACTTTTCGATTGTTGTTTTTTCCTTTCTTTTTCTTGAGTAAAGTACTAATCATCTTAGACCTAATACTTGTCTTCTTTCTTCAGTGACATCTACTGGCACTTGATAGTTTGCACCACCTAATCTTCTAGATTTCAATTCTACTAGTGGTTTAACATTATCTAAAGCTTTAGTAAAAACATCTATTCCTTTTTCTTTTGTTTTCTGTTCTACTAAATCAAAAGCTCCATAAACTATTTTTTGAGCTTTCCCTTTTTTACCATCTAACATGATGTTATTAATAAGCTTAGTAACTATTTTAGAATTGTATATTGGGTCTGGTTGTACATCTCTTTTTATTGCTTGACCTTTTCTTGACATATTTATCTCCTACCTAATAATTATTTCTTAGGTTTCTTAGCTCCATATTTAGATCTTCCTCTTCTTCTTTCTTCTACACCTTGTGTATCTAGAGCACCACGTATTATGTGATAACGAACTCCGGGAAGGTCTCTAACACGACCACCTCTTATAAGAACTACTGAGTGTTCTTGAAGGTTGTGTTTTTCACCTGGAATGTATGCATTAACTTCATCCCCATTTGTTAATCTTACCCTTGCATATTTACGCAAAGCAGAGTTTGGTTTCTTTGGTGTCATAGTAGCAACACGCAAACAAACACCTTTCTTTTGAGGTGAGTTAGAATAAGTTGTTTTGTTATGTAGTTTGTCCTTTGAATGAAGCAGAGCTGGTGTTGTTGACTTTGTCTGCTTTGGACTTCTACCTTTCTTAACTAATTGATTAATTGTTGGCATTTTTTTCTCCTATTTCTTCATTGACTATTTACTAATCTATATATTTATAACAAATTTATATAAGCAAAATAATATAGATTTTAATATTTAAAAATTTATTTTAAATCAAATACTAAATATGTTATTATTCATATATTACAAAGTAATATATGAATATAAATAAAGCACTTGATAAATACTTAGACAATAATGAGATATTTAAATCAAAAGATTTAATTATCTTTTTACAAACAGAAACTAATTGTGAAAAAAGCAAAGCAACTAACTTTGCATACGTGTCTTTAAACAGAATGAAAAATGGAAAAGATAAGTATAAAAGGAATGTTACAAGTCTCGGGAATGGATACTACTTTAATAAGAAGTTATCAATTGATGAAATATGAGAAGCAAAGAAAAATATCTCTACTTTAGAAGAGAGCAAAGTAAGTAAAGCAATTAATGAGCACATAAAAAATAGAAAACTAGTTACCTCTGGTGTTACTTACGCTTTTGAAAATAGTTATTCTAAGAGGAAAACAAATATTAATTCCTACACATCAAAAGCATTTTTGCAAACTTATGTATCTGCAGAAGAAAAGCAATTAATAAATTATGATTATGTAGAGTATTCAACTGAAATTAAAAAGATATTTCCAGATCATGATGAACTTGAATTAAGGAGAATAATAACAAGTTTGAGATATATAAAGTTTGATGACAAGCTTATGGTAGATAATTTTTTAAAGCATTTGGCATACAAAGATATTGACTTTTTTAAATTTATAAAACTGGTTATAAAAGAATACAAGACACCTTTTGAGAAAGAAAAAAACTTTAAAATTGTGTACGATGAATATAATAAAAAAAACAGAATTTAATCTGTTTTTTTATTACTATTACTTTTTTTGTTACTACTATTTGAAGATTTTTTAGAATTAGATTTTTCTTTTTCTGTTTGCTTGCTTTTAGAAGATTTTACAGAATTAGTTTTTTCTTTTACTGGTTGTTTCTTTTTTGATGATTTACCAGACTTTGCTATTTCTTTTTCTTTTTGTTTTTTAGCTTGCTTTTCTTCTTGTTCTTTCTTGGCAATTTGTTTTTTCTTTGCTATCTCTTCTTGTTTTCTTTGCTCAGCAAGAATTTCTTGTGCAGTCTTGTTTTCTAAAGATAAATTTTCTTTTATATTCTCTATAGAAGGAGTAGTCTCAACTTTACCAAAGTAAGTATTTATTCATTTCTTAAATTTATTATCTTCTCTTAAAATATCATCTTCATCTGATTTATTACTTCTTCTTAATTTTCAATTAAGAATATCATCTCATTTTAAATACAAAATCAATGATATTGGGGCTATCATTGATATGATAAATAAAATTAGTAGTCCTACAACGTCGCTCATATAATTAGTTTTTTATAAAATCTATAATTTCCTCTCTATCTATATTGTAAGTTTTTTTTACTGCTTCTTTAAAAGAATCTGTTAATGAATCTAAAGGAGACTCTGCATTTTCTTTTATAACAAACCTAAAATTCCTGTCAGCCAAGAAGTTAGACATCTTAGATGAATATTTCATTTGTGATCTTGTTGAAACTTTTACTAAATCTTGAGTAAGACTTGCAAGCTTAAGTTGATTATAACTATCATAAAATAATATGTCCTCTCAATACTCATTTCCAAAAGAAAGCATATGTAATTTTTTATCATCACCAAAATTTTCTTTGCAATTTTTTAATGTATATGATGAAGGATTGTTAGCTCACATCCCTCCATCTCCTATCAATACTTTCTTGCCATCAATCTTCATATTCATTAATTCAAAGTAACTCGGAGCTCCAACAACTGCTCTAAATATGTCAATAATTTTATAATCGCTCCCAACTATATAAGGACCCGTTATGTCTGGAGTTGCGAATATAAGTGGTGAGCCAGTAGTAAAATTAGTTGCATACAAGATAATAGTTTTTTTTCTTCTTAATCATATGTCTCTTAAAGTTACATCTTTATCAACATAATTTAATGCAAATTTAACAAAAACATCATTATTGAATCTAGGAAATATAGGTATTCTAACAGAATCTTTTTTACTATATCTATTACTAAAAAAAAGTTGTTTACCCTTTTCATAAGTTTCTAATAAGGTTTTAACATCAATTCCCATAGCTAGTGAAAGTGCGATAATTGCACCTGTACTTGTTCCTGAAAAAACATCAAAATATTCGCTAGGGTTAAAATCTCCAATCTCATCTTGTAATTTTGACAAAACATAAGACGGCCCTCAACCTCTTAGACCACCACCATCAAAAGATGCTATTTTAATTGGATCATTAACCTTTAACATTATCTTTAATTATAATACTTAAATCATTAAGTAAATCTGCTGGCATGTTAGAAGGTGCTTTTTCCATTTCAGCAACTCCAGATGTAGACTTAGGAAATGCTATAACATCTCTAATCGAACTAGAATCTGTAATTATTTGCATAATTCTATCTACTCCAAATGCTATACCACCATGAGGAGGTACACCAAATTCAAAAGCATCAATAAAGAATGAAAATTTTTCCTTTATTTCATTTTTACTTAGTCCCAAAATTTCAAATACTTTGTATTGCATTTCTTTATCATGAATTCTTAAAGAACCACCACCTATTTCACTTCCGTTTAAAACAATGTCATATGCTAAAGATCTAACTTTTGCAGGGTCAGTATCTAAATACTGAGCTGTTTCACTTGTTGGTTTAGTGAAAGGGTGATGAACACTTGAAAATAATTTAGTTTCTTTATCATATTCAAATAATGGTCAATCAGTAACTCATATAAAGTTTCTCAAACTATTGTCAACTGTAAGATATCTATTAGATAACTCTAATCTAAGAGAACCTAACTGCTCACAAGTTTGCTTTCAATCACCTATTATAGCTAAGAAACTATAATCATTATTTTCTCCAAAGTTGCTTTTAAATTTTTTGTAGGCTTTCTCATTTTGAGTTATATGCTTAGATAAAAATCCAGAATAATTTTTAGTGCTACTGTCAAAACTATAGAACAGCAATCCATTGGCACCATGAGACTTAACAAAACTCTCTAATTCCTTATGATCTTTTCCAGATAATTTCTTATCCAATTTTATGTATTTTATTGTTTTCTTTTTAGAGATGGAATCTTTTATAAAATTTACATCTATGTCTTTAAACAACTCTACACCATCATTTAATAAAAGATTAAATCTTGTATCAGGTCTATCACTACCATAAGTGTTCATCGCGTTATCATATGAAATTCTTTCAAATTTTTCACTACCTGAAAAGTTGTCTAACTTCCTAAAAACTAATTTTACATATTCTTCAAGAGTATTCATAATTTCATCTATGCTCATGAATGACATTTCAATATCAAGTTGAGTAAATTCAACTTGTCTATCTTTTCTTGAATCTTCATCTCTAAATACTTTTGCAATTTGGTAGTATTTATCAAAACCAGAAATCATTAAAAGTTGTTTATATAACTGCGGAGACTGAGGTAATGAAAAAAAACTACCAGGAACAACTCTAGATGGAACAAGAAAATCTCTTGCACCCTCTGGCGTCGGTTTGGTTAAAATTGGAGTTTCTATATTAATAAAACCATTTTCATTGAAATAATCATGTGTTATTTTATTAAAATTAGACCTAGCTATAATTCTATCCCTCATTACAGGTCTTCTTAAATCAAGATATCTGTAATTCATTCTTACATTTTCTAATGCATCAGTATCATCCTGTATAAGCATAGGAAGTCTAGAAGACTTAGATAATATATTTAAAGAATCACATATTATTTCAATATCACCTGTTTTTATATTTTTATTTTTTGACTTTCTCTCTACTACTTTACCTGTAGATTGGATTACAAATTCATTTCTTAATGATTCTGCTTTTTTAAATAATTCACCTTTATCAGAAAAAACAAGTTGAACAATTCCTGTTACATCTCTAACATCAACAAAAATTAATGACCCCATTCTTCTCGATTTTTGAACTCACCCAGATACAGAAACTGATTCACCTTTATTTTTTATACTTAAATCGTTTATTATTGTTCTTTTCATTAAAAACCTTCCTCTAATTTAGTTTTAAAATCACTGCCTAATAATTTTTCTACTATAAACATTGAAAATTTGTATGTAGTAGTAAAGTTTCTAGAAGTTATTATATTGCTTTGAAATGCTATGTCTTTTGAATCACCAAAATACCTTCCTCCTTTTGACTCGCAATATTCAATCACGCTAGGGTGAGATATAAAGCTAGTATCTTTTAAAATACCATTTTTCGCAAGAATCATTGGTGCTGCACAAATAGCAGCAATTAACTTATTATTTCTAAAAAAATCATTTACTTTTTCGTCTAATAATTTATTATTCATTATTTCATTTACGCCAGGTCCTCCAGGTAAGTAAAGTAAATCATATTCATTTGAATTCAGATTACTGATGTTTTTATCAGATAAAAATTTTAATTTTGATCTTGTAACTGTGTGATTGCTATCCGAAACATTATAAATGTCTACGATAATACCAGCTCTAAAAAAAATGTCTATTGCTGTAAAAAGTTCTGTGTCTTCAACACCATCAAATGATATAACTGCAATTTTATTCATAAATAAATTATAGTTTATTATTAATAAATCAATCTATTGTAAAATCCTTATCCTTTCTAATTTGTTTAATTAATTCTGCTATGCTTTCGTATCTTTCTTGATCTCTTATTTTTTTCAAAAAAAAGCATTCAACATTTTTAGAATAAATATTTTTATTAAAGTTTAATATATGTGTTTCATAAGTTTTTTTGTAATTTTTGTGTATAGTAGGTTTCTTGCCAACGGATGTTACAGATGGATATAATTTATCTTCTATTTTTAAATATGTAATATAGACACCATCAGGAATTTCAACAAGATTATTTCCTAAGTCTATGTTTGCTGTTTTAAATCCAAATTTTGCTCCGTTACCTTCGCCATGAACTACATTACCATAAACAGAATAGCTTCTATCTAGTAAAACTTTTAAGAGTTCAAGATCTCCTCTCTCAATAACCTCATTTACCAAAGTAGTTGCAACCTTTACATTATCAATCTTAACAGTTGGAACTATTTTTACACTATGTTTTTGCATTAACATAGATGTGTTTCATTTTCTGTTTTTTCCAAAAGAAAAATCATTACCACATACATATTCCTTAGCTCCATAATTTTTTGAAAGAATTTTTATAAATTCATTTCCTTCTAATGACATATTGTTAATTGTTTTATCAAAAATAATTACAAAGTCGAATCCTAATTTGTCTAAGTAATTGACTCTTCAATTTAATGAATAAGTTTCTTTTTTTGGAAATAAACCCTTCTCATTAAACAGTATTATTCCTGAACTAAGTTTCTTTTCACTAGCTATTTTTAAGGTATTTTTAAATATTTCTTGATGACCAATATGAAAACTGTAAAAAGATCCTAATGCAATTACTGAATCCTTTTCATATATATTGTTATTTAATGTGTCATTTGTAAATATGTGTGCTTTCATTATAGTAATTTTTTGACCTTATAATAGTCATCTTTTCTTTCAAGTAAGGAATATATTTCTCCATCATCATCACAAGCAAATAAGTATTCATTATCTTTATCTAAATTTATAAATCCACCATTTTGAAGTTTTTCCTTTTCTTTATTTAATAAAACTTTTTCAAAGTTAACTATCTCACTTACTGGTAATAAAGATAATTTTTCTTCTAATTTATTTGCATCAGATACATCAATATTACCTATTTTTTCTCTTCTTAAAGATGTAAGAGTTGATATAATTCCAATAGATTTAGATATATCATATATTAATTGTCTAATGTAGGTACCATTAGAGACTACACATTCAAAAGAAAATTCACTTTTGGTCTTCTTAAATATATTTATGCTGTAGATTTCTCTTTCTACATATTTATCATCAAGCTTTTTTCCTTCTCTTGCTAATTTGTACCTTCTAGTTCCATTTACTTTAGAAGCAGAATAGTCAGGAACTCTTTGCATAATTTTTCCTAGGAATTTAGGTATCGCGTTTTTATATTGATCCAAAGTAGCAAGATTATCATTCTTATTTGTGATGTTACCTGTTATGTCTAATGTATCAGTTTCAACCCCAGTTAAAAATGTGCCAGTATATGTTTTTGTTTCAGTTCCTATAAACGGAAAAAGTTTTGTTGCATTTCCTATTCCTATGATTAACAATCCGGTTGCAAATGGATCCAGCGTTCCAGAGTGCCCTATTTTCTTAACATTAAGTTTTTTCTGTAAGAAATTACAAGCTTTTCTACTTGTTATCTCTGGATCTTTATCTATTAAAATAAATTTGCTATTTATTTTCTCTTTCATTTTTTAATTTGTCCAATATGTCAATTACATTCTCAACATTGTTATTTTTCTCATCTCAAACAAATTCAATTTTAGGAAGCCTTCTATGATCTCAAATCTTAGATAGTTCTCCTCTTAAAAAAGGCTTTATATTATTTAGTGAATTAAAAGTTTTATTGCTAGTTGATAGTTTATTTAAATATATTCTGCAAATATCCTTATCATTTGAAAGCTCTACTTTTGTAATATCAAATTTTTTGATATTAGAGTTTGTAACTTTATAAGTTATTGTTTCAGTAAAGAAACTAAATAATTTTTTTTCAATTCCTCTATTGTTATTATTTTGCATATTACTCTTTCTCTAGTTTGTATAGTTGAGCTATGTCCCCTTCTTTAATGTCGTTAAAGTCTTTCATAGTAAATCCAAACTCTTTACCCTTAGTAACTTCTTTTACATCTTTCTTTTCTTGTCTTAATGAAGATACATTACCTTCATATACAATCTTTCCATCTCTTAATATTCTAACTAAAGAATCATTAGAAATTTTTCCTTCTCTCATATATGAACCAGCAATATTTCCAATTTTAGAAAATGTAAATATTTTCTTAATTTCTGCTTCACCTAGAATAACTTCTTTAAATACAGGTTCAAGCATCCCTGTTACTATACCTTCTATTTCTTCAATAAGCTTGTATATAATATCGTGTGTTCTTAAATTAATACCTTCACTTTCAACTTGTTTTATAATGGCTGAAGTTGGTTTTAATCCAAACATATAAATAATTGAATCAGATGCCTTAGCTAAAGTTATATCACCATTTGTTATATTTCCAGTATCAAACCTAATTAAATTAACATTAATCTCATCATTACTTATTGAATTAATTTTTGAAGCAATTGCTTCTACTCTTCCTTGAGTATCTCCTTTTAGAATAATGTTAAGTTTCTTTTTCTCTTCATTTGCAAGACGCTCTGAAATACTTTTTAGTGTAAGAGGTTTTTGTGTTTTTATTGATGATTCTTTTTTTCTAAATTCTTTTACATCAGTAGCAATTTGTTTTGCAAATCTCTCATCATCAACTACA
Source organism: Mycoplasmataceae bacterium (assembly GCA_013214845.1). Lineage (GTDB taxonomy): Bacteria > Bacillota_I > Bacilli_A > Mycoplasmatales > Hepatoplasmataceae > DT-50. The sequence continues at coordinate 860 of JABSQC010000017.1, read as the reverse complement.
AATACAACATCTCCTACTTTAGGAAGTGAATCTAAACCTACTAGTTGAACAGGAGTAGCGGGTTCTGCTTCTTCTACATTTTTTCCGTTATCACCAATAAGTTTTCTAACCTTTCCAAAGCTAGATCCGCAAACAACAACATCTCTTTGAGAAATATATCCATTGTCCACAATTATATTAACTACAGGTCCAAGAAACTTATCTAGTTTGGCTTCTAACACAGTACCATATCCTTTACAACTAAAGTCGGCCTTAAACTCCGATATTTCAGAAATTAATGATATTGTTTCTAGAAGAGTATCAACCCCTGTTCCTTTAAGTGCAGATATTTGAACAAATGGAACATCTCCTCCAAACTCTTCAGATATAACTCCATAAGCTGATAAATCATTCATTACTTTAGAAGGATTTGAACCTGGTGCATCAATTTTATTAATGGCTACAATAATAGGTATACCAGCTGCTTTTGCATGATCAATTGATTCTTTTGTTTGAGGCATTATTGAATCATCAGCTGCAACAATAATAACTGCAATGTCAGTAACTTTTGCTCCCTGTGATCTCATTGCAGTAAACGCTTCGTGTCCAGGTGTATCTATAAAGGTAATTTTATTTCCTTTTCTATCAATTGTTTGATAAGCACCAATTGTTTGAGTTATACCTCCTATCTCTAGGTCTGTTAATTTACTTTTTCTTATGTAGTCTAAAAGTGTAGTCTTTCCATGGTCTACATGACCCATTATTGTAACTATAGGAGTCTTCTTAGTAAACTTACTGTTTTTACTTTTATGCTTTTTGACAGTTTCGTCTACCAAATTATGATTTAAAATCTCCTTAACAACTTTATATTCGACGTTAAG
>JABSQC010000160.1 GCA_013214845.1 Mycoplasmataceae bacterium | reverse complement strand
CAGGTGTTGACATAATGTTTTCTTCTACTTTTCTTTCAGGTGCAGGTGTTGACATAATGTTTTCTTCTACATTGCTTTCAGGTGCAGTATTAAAAACATCGTTATATTCTATATTGTTTTCAGGTGTATCAGTTGAAATAACGCTTTCTTCTACATCATTTTCAGGTGTAGGAGCAAATACATTATCATCTTCCTCTACATTATTTTCAGGTGCAGGAGTAACCATAACTGCGCTATCTTCAGCTCAATTATCTTCTACTTTAACAGCATCGTCTCTAATTATTTCTTCTTTTCCCATACTTTAAATATATCTTAAAAATATGGTTATTAAAAAAAATAGTTTATATATATTATATATCCCTTTATAAGTAATAAAATATTTTTTTGTTAACATAATTTTAAAGTTTAAATAAAGTGTAATTTAAATACATATTTTAAAAAAGACAATATATAAGAATATAAATTAGATAATAGACATTACAAGAGGAATTTAAGACAATGAAAAATTATAAACTTTCTTTTTTTCAAAGAAACAAGAAAAAGACATTAGGGAATGAATCAATAAATAATGATGTATACAATCCTAATGACAAGGACATAGAAAACATGGTCAATTCAACAGAAAAGAATTTTGATCTATCTGATAAGAAGAACATAGATATTATTAAAGATGTTGAAAAAACTAAGTAAACGCATTAAATTTAATAGTTAAGCAGCTTATATTGTAATAAAAGAATAATAATTATCATGTTTTTATTTTGTTTGTATGTATAAAAGAAAATAATTTCATAAACATATAATTAGATTATATGTAAGGGATATGTATTTATACCTTAATAAGGAGCGAAATCTAATTAATAATACGGAAAAGTTGTTACTTAAAGAAAATTATGAATATGCACACCAATACATTAAGTATTTAAATTCAAGACTTAAAGGGAAGAAAAAGTTTGAAAGAATAGCTATTCAAACAAAAATTAATTACACTCGCTACTGCATAGAAGAGGGGTTGCCATTTTTGCTTGATAAGGGAACTACAAAAAAACAAAACACATATAGAAAATTTAATGTTTGAAGAAGTAGTAAAGGAATGAAACAAATTCCAAAAAGTCACTTTGTAGAGTCTTTTAAGTTGCTGCAAAAAATACTAATTAAAAGATATGATTCTGTTTACTTTATTGACGCAAGTATAAAAGGTGACAAAAATTTTTTTACTGCAGTAGAAATTAAGGAAGTTAATAAAAAAGAAGTAATTTTTGATACTTCAGTTACTTCAAATGGTAAGAGAATAAATGAGTTAGAAAGTGAATGTGCCAAACTTTTGATAAAAAAATTAAGACTAATGAATGAATCTGCAAGTAACAATTTGGTTGTTTTAACTGACAATGATACAGTTTACAAAGAGTATTTAAAAAAAGATGTATTTCAAATTCTTTGAATATCTAGAACATATAATTTAGCACACAAAGGTAATTAAAAAACTTTATTAGCACCATTTTATTTTTAAATAAGATAA
>JABSQC010000159.1 GCA_013214845.1 Mycoplasmataceae bacterium | reverse complement strand
AGTAAATGCAGATGTTCTAAGTAAAGAGATATATTATTTGAAACTTTTTTTGCTTGGCAATAATTTCTTAAGAAAGGATTTCCTTTCTGAAAAAAATGATACTGACTATATTTTGGAATTTTACATAAGGTTTAGAAGAAGAGGTGTTGATTTCGAATTATATGAAAAATTACTTAAGAAAGAAATTGATTGCATTCCTAACTACAGTTATTACAAAAAAAATTATTCTCCAATACACAATGCCATAATATCAGTAATATCTCTTGTTAGGTTATTAAATGAGTACTTACTTAATTTAACTCTTAGATTCGAAGAAAGATTCACTAATTCACTAACAACTTTTGTTGACTGAGAAAATATTAACCTTTGGGAAAAGAAAAATTATGTTGATTCATATCAAACTGCGTTTGAGAATCTTTTAAATCAAAAAATGAAGAAAAGAGAATGAAAGAATGAAAGGAGTAATTTAAATTTTCTTAATAACTGCACAATAGATGAAAAAACTTCTATTTATAAAAATTTAAAAGATTTAAATCATAAGATTCAAATATTCTTTCCAGACAATACTAATTTTTTGCACCTTATTGAAAGAGAATCTAATCCACAGACATATAAACTTTCAGATAAAGAATATTACAATCAAAAGTCAGAAATTTTAAAATCTCTAGAAAAGGAGGAAATAATTAAAAAAGAATCAGAAATTGAAAAAAGAGTAAAAAAAATTGAAAAAGGTTTAAAGATGCAATCAGAGTACATTCTAAATAAGATTGTCTATTTAAGAAACAATTCAGCTCATTTAAATACAAAAATTTTTAATAAAGAAAATTTATTTTTTGCTTATCTAATGATGGGAATGATTAGGTATACCAAAGGGAAAAGTGAGTTAAATTCATTTTCATTCTATCTTAATTACAAGGAAATAAAAGGTTATAAGCCAGCATTCTTAGATTACAACATTAATTGAAGCATATTATATTATGTGCTTCCAACTACCTTTCATTTAGATGAATTTAGAAACAGATATTTAGTCAAGCAATCTAAGTATGCGCAATTTTTTATAACGATGATTACTTCTTATAAAGAGGGAATAAGCATAAATCTGATTAACGATAAATTGTTTAGAGGAGATAATAAAAAAATTTACAGATATTTATTCTCTTTATAGAACAAAGAAATCAAATAGTAATGATGATGAATATATAGTATTAAATGATTGAAAAAATATTTATAAAAAAGATCCTTCTACTATTAATGAAGCTGAAAAGAACGTAGGTTTGAAAGGTATGCTGTTTAGAGAATTGCTTTCCTCTATTAATAACGAAGAGGAAATTATGAGAAATTTAGATAATAACGAACTAGTTTATTTTCTTTTCAACACCTTATTAAAGTACTAAAAATTATATTTATAACTTTATTAAAAAACTATATTAGTATTTAATTAGTAAAATAACATAATAGTAAACTTTACTATTATTTTTACTTTGTATACACACAAAAAATAACAATTTAATTTTAAATATA
>JABSQC010000016.1 GCA_013214845.1 Mycoplasmataceae bacterium | reverse complement strand
AAACAAATCCAGAAAAAAATTAAAAAAACTGTTCTGGCGTGAAAAAAACGTGTAGAGATTTTAAAAAAACTGTGTCGGAATTTAAAAAACAAAAATGTTTTTATTGAGCGAGGTTCATAATTTTTTTGAGAACTAGCAATAATTTCTATATCAATTTTATTTGAAAAATCTAAACCATGGTTGTTTAGATCTAGTTTATAATACTCATATTTTTTATCTTTTGTAAAGTGACTATTAAATATAGTATCTAAAGGTTTACCATTTACAACAAAAGATAAACTTAAATCACTATTAGGTATATGCGGACTATAAGTTGGTAAACCATCTATTACTTTCGTTTTCTCTTCAAATATGTAAAGAGACTTAAAAACAATAATAGGAAGTTTACCAGGTGTAACTATAATTTCGTCTATAAAAACAAGAAATCCAAAGTTCTTATAAAATAAACTCTCATAATCTATCAAAATATCATTATAACCATTGTTATACAAGACAAAATCAAAGATATCTTTTTCTTTATCAAAGATAATATGTCATTGAACATTGTTTAGATATTCACGGTCAAATATTAAATCATTTTTCTGTAAGTTAACAAGCATAATGTATCTTGTTAGAGAAAATATTATTTAACTTAAAATTAGTAAGCTCTAGCTCATATGATTACACTGTCAGCTATCTTGTTAGAATAAAAACAATTTGAATTAGGTTTTTCATCTAATACAACTCTTGGTGTTACACCAAATTTTTCTTTCAACTCTTTTTCTACTTCAATATTAGTTAAGAAATTAGTTTTGACAAACTTATTTCCTTTTTCAAAAATATTGCTAAATTCTTTAAAGTTATTTGCAGTTAGTATTGATTGATTAAATGATTTTCTGCTTTTTTCAGCAATGTTTTTAGAAATTTTTTCTAATAAGTTCTTTACATACTTAGAAACATCATTTACATCTATATCTTCTTTTGTTAGTGTGTCTCTTCTAAAAACAGTTACTTTATTTTCAGCTATTCCCCTTGGTCCAACTTCGATTCTTATTGGAGTTCCTTTAATTTCACTATCAGCTGCTTTTTTACCAAAACTTAAATTTCTATCGTCAATTGCAACTGTAGTAAATTTACTTATTTCTTTGCTAATTTTATTTGAGGTTAATTCAACATTAGGATTTTTGTTCGCAGATATCTCTATTATAGAAACACATGTAGGTGCAATGCTTGGAGGTAAAACTAGACCATTGTCATCAGAATGAGCCATTATCATTCCGCCAATTATTCTAGTTGTCAATCCTCAAGATGATTGAAATACATTTTTAAACTTATTGTCTTTATCTTGGAATTTAACATCATATACCTTAGAAAAATTATCAATTAAATTGTGACTTGTTGCTGATTGAAGAGCATAGCCATTTTGCATCATAGCTTCAATTGTATATGTTGTCTTAGCCGCAGGAAATTTTTCTGATTCAGGTTTTTTTCCACTTATAGTTGGGATAAGCAATACATTCTCAATAAGGTCTAAATAAATGTTTAGTATTTTTTTTGCAAATAAATCTGACTCATCTGAAGAAGAATGACTTGTATGACCTTCCTGTCAAATGAATTCTGAGTTTCTTAGAAATGGCCTAGTATTGTTTTCCATTCTAAAAACATTTGCTCATTGGTTAAGTTTAACTGGCAAGTCTTTATATGTATTAATACTACCCTTAAAATAGTTTGAAAATGGTATTTCTGATGTCGGTCTTAGAACTAGAGGATCATTTATTTTTGAACCTTGAATTTCAGTTATTTTAAATAACTCAGGTGCAAAACCTTCAATATTCTCCTTTTCTTTTTCAAGTAAAGATAACGGAAATAATGTAGGAAGCATAACTTCTTCTACTCCTACCTTTTCAAATTCTTCGTTTAAAAACTTTTTTATCTTGTTTCAAATTTTTGTTGCATAAGGACTAAAAGCAACTGTCCCTTTAACTAAACCATATTGGATTAAACCACTTTGCTTGACCACATCTGTGTATCACTGATTAAAATCTTTTTCTCTAGGCGTTATTCTTTCTAAAGCATTATTTTTCATACAAATAAATTATAACTATGAAACATAATTGAAAATATTAATCTCCTAAATAATTACCAGTAGAGATGTAAAATAATTGTTCTAAAATATTTTTATAGTAATCTCCTAACCTTTCAGTTGTTTTTAGAATAACTAAAAGAGACGATATGAATTCAGATTTTTGATTACCCTTTGTTAACTCTAAAATATTTTTAAATGTATTTGAGTATATTTCATAAACTACCAAGTCTTTTTCATGTTCAGCAGTTATTAAAGAAGAATCTTCACTTTTTATTAATTCAATTGACTTTTCATATATCTTTACTATTTCTTTAAATATTTTTATAAAATATTTTTTGTCTTTTATATCGCCACTAAAATCAACTAAAAATTTTGACACTTTAGGTGTTGAGTCAGCTACTCTTTCAACATCTTTTGAAATAAATAAATATGATAAAAGTCTTCTAAGATCTTTAGCAACTGGTCCTTTTGTTAGTTCAAAATAAACATCTTCAACTATTTTCTTATCAATATAATTTATTTCATTTTCATTTTCTCTAACAACGTGTAAGTCTATTTCAGTTTCACTTTTTTCTAAAAAAGTGATAAACATCTTATAAGTTTTTATCACTATATCTATTTCTTTAATTATTAAATCTCTAATACTATTAGTAGACTTTTTGAATTTTGATGCCACTTTAACCTCTAACATATTCTTCAGTTCTCTCGTTCTTAGGGTTCATAAAGATTGCCCTTGTTCTTCCTTGTTCTACTAATCGTCCTTTATCAAAGAAAGCTGTAAAATCTGATATAGAGGCAGCTTGCTTTAATGAATGTGTGATTATAACTATAGTATATTTCTTTTTAAGCTTTAAAATAAGTTTTTCTACTTTTGCTGTAGCAACTGGGTCTAAAGCAGAAGTTGGTTCATCCATTAGTAATACTTCTGGTTCATTAGCAATTGCTCTTGCAATACATAATCTTTGTTGTTGACCACCTGATAAAGAAGATGCTGGTTCATTTAAGACTTCCTTAACTTCATCTCACAAACCAACTTGTTTTAAAGATGTTTCAACAATTTCATCCAATTCATCTTTTTTCTTAACACCATATATTCTAGGTCCATAAACAACATTTTCATATATTGAACTTGGAAATACATTTGGTTTTTGAAATACCATACCTACTTTTTTTCTTAATGATGTAATTTCAATTTCTCTATTATCTAGTATATTCATTCCGTCAAGTTCAATTGTTCCTGAATAGTTAGGTTTGTAATTATCATTCATTCTATTTAAGTTTCTTAAAAATGATGATTTACCGCAACCAGAAGGTCCAATAATTGAAAATACTTTTCTTTTAGGTATGTTCATATTTATGTCAAATAAAACCTGTTTGTCTCCATAAGACATATTAAAATCTTTTACTATTATTCTATAATCTGTATTATTTTTCGGCATTGTTAGCTCCTTTAATTAATTTTAACTTAATTAAATCATTTAATTTTAAGTCATGTTTTTTGATTAGATAAATATTAGTCAATTCATATAGGAAGTAAATAATTACAGATGAAAATGTCAATCAGAATAATCATTGTGCATTTACTAGAATTGAAGTAATAAATAATGAGAATGTGATAGCAAAGAAAATAGATTTTATTCATTTCTTAGATTCAATACTATCAGAGATAAAGAACAGCATTCCTATTAGTAATATTATTACTATTGATATTCCTGCTGCTGCTGCGTAGTCAGCAGTTTCAGTACCTTTAATTAGGTAATAAATATGTGTAGATAAGGTTGCTCCTCCAGAAAGTGATGCTGCATCTCCTGGTATCATTCCTATAACCATAATCAATGCTGCTGTTTCACCAATAATTCTACCTATTGACATTATTGTTGTTGAAACAAGTGCAGGAAATACTTCTGGTAATGTAACAGTAAAGAAAGCTCTTGTTTTAGTGGCACCTAAGGCGAGTGAACCATTCTTTGTAGATGAGGAGGATTTTTCTATAGCATCTACAACTGAACTTACTATTGTCGGCATAATAATCAACACCATCGTTAGAGCAGCAGCCCACATATAACCTTCAGGAGGAAGCATAGGTATGAATATGGTTGCTCCTATAAGACCTATGATTAATGTTGGTATTCCAGAAAAGGTTGATAGTAGTGATTTTATTGAATCCTTTAATTTTTTGGACCTAATAAATTCAGTTATAAAGAACGCAGTTCCAAATCCAAATGGTATTGCTATAAGCATAGTTAGTCCTATCAATAATAATGTGTTAGATAATGAACCAGCAATACCTCTCTTATACTCATTAGTTGATAAAGATAATGAAGATTGTGAATTCAATCATTCTGATAGTCCTGTTTTATTTTCAACTGCATTTCAACTATAAGAACTATCTCATGAATAAGATGCATCTTTTACATCAGGTAGATTCCCCATATTATCAAATACATATGTCAATCTTAGATCATGATAAGATGTTAAATCTTTACTATCTCCCAAATTAGAAGTATTAACTGGGCTTGTAATTGATTCATTTAAAGTTCTAGATTCTGCTAATGGAGAGTTTTCATCTATTCCAAATATTGATATATATTCTTCACCATAATCAGAGGTTTCATATGATAGTCCAAATCCTCATCCACTAATTCATACTTGATTAGAATTTAGATTAGGAGAATCAAATGAATCAGAAGTATTCTTATCCTCAACGTATAAATTCAATTGCTCATCGTTATATCCGTTTGTCAAGAAATCTCAACTTAGACTAGAACTTCCTAAATACAATAGAAATGAAACAATACCAATTAATATTGCTATTGAAACTGATGCAAAAGTATAAAAACCAATATCAATTATTTTTGATTTCCTTTTAGAATCATTAATTATTTCTTGATCACTAACAATTTTATATTCTGAGTTTCTCTTATCTGCTTTTATAACTTTATTCTTAGACGTATCTTCAATGGCCCCACTAGAATCAACGATTGCATCTAGATTTGAAAAAGATAAACCTCCTTCTATGCTGCTAGTATTAAAATTTGAAATTGCTTTAGTTCTTTTGTCATCTCTATAATATCTATTAAATTTAAAGTTTTCAAAAAAACTAAGCGATTCTAATCCAGACGTGCATACTTTTGTATATATTATTTCTTTACTCTTTAACTTATAATCAATTTTCTTAGCTCTGTATGATTTATCAAAACTTGATTTTTTAAGAACATTCATTGAAGATATAACTAATATTATTGCAATTAAAAGAACAAGAGCCATAGTAAATCTTAATGAATATTCCATAGAACCTGGATCAACTTCTGTAAATCCTTGCAACATAGTTATAGTAAGTGTTTGAGTTGGAGCAAGGAAAGCTAATGTTGGTCCATTATTTATTGGATCAGCAACAAGAGATACTGCAGTAGCTTCACCTAATGCCCTTCCTATACCTAGTATCATTCCTGCAAATATTCCTGATGCTGCTGACTTTAGAGTAACTTTTATATTTGTTTGAGTCTTAGTAGCACCTAATGCTAAAGAAGCATCCTCAATTGATCTATCAACAGAATTTATTGAGTTAACTGAAACAAGAGTTATTGTTGGGGTAATCATCATTGCTAGTGTTAATATTACTGAAAGATTTGTACCACCTTGAACAAACGGGAATATAGAAGACACAGCACCATTTATTGCATATGAACCAAATAAACCGAATATAACAGAAGGCACAGCAGATAGTGAAACTACACAGAACATCATTATGTTTGATATGAGTTTAGTAGACATTCTTGTTATTACCAATGCTGTAGCAACAGAAAATGGAGTAGCTATCAATAGAGCCAATAAGGATGTTCAAAGTGTATTAATGAACATATAACCTATAGCTACCATGTCAGCATGAACTTGATAACTTCCACCAAAAAGTAAGTATCCAAAATCAATAATATCTGAATACTGGTTAGATACAACAGGCTCAATTCCTTTTACAACAATACCAATTATTGAAACAATAACTATAAATATAGTAGAAATTAGAAATAGTCAAGTGATTCCTTTGAATGCATTATTTAAAGTTTTTTCCTGATTTTGTCTTCTGTACTGTGTTCTATACTTTTTCTTTTTTGCTTCAAATTCAGTATTAGTGTTTTTTAAATTAGATTTCATAATACACCTTAATTACCTCGCTTCATTCCATTCCTTCTTTACCTAAATATATTTCTCTTAGTATTTCAGGAGTTATATAAGAAACTCTGTTGTCTATATTACTGTTAACAATTATTTCTAATGAATCAGTACCAAAAGAGAAATAATTGTAATAATCACTTCCTCCAGAACTATTAGTTTGTACTATTAGACCACTTCCTTTTGAAGTAGAATCTTGGCTTTCATAAGTCTTGTTTAATTCATCTACAGTTACTGATCTAGATTGAGTACCTATGTAAACACCTACATTACTGTTAAATGCTGATGAAGAACCTACTGAATTTCCTTGATCTAAAATAACATTATTTGCTCCTGTTTCAGCAACAAATGTTTGGAATATAACTGAAATTGAATATGTAGTTGAAGCAGAACCTTGAATTTTAATAGTTCCAGATCTGTCACTAGATAACATATTGTTACTTATCATTCAATTAGTAATTTCCTTAGGATCTATACCTTTACTTGCTCATGAAGAATCGGCATTTAATGAAGGCCTTCCGTAAAGTCCAGCTAAATCTATTGATGATTGATGTAATGGTGAATCATATCCAAAAACAACATATAGAAAGAATGCAAATGAAAATGCTTCATCTAATTCCTCTTGTGAAGGATTAATCAGTGTTGGTCAAGTGCTAGGGTCAAATACATCATTAATTGACATATCATAAAAATTTTCACCCATTCAAAAAATATGAAAATTTCTTGCTAATGAATAATAACCACCTTTAACAGCTTCAGTAGTTGGATAAGTCAGGAATAAATCGTTTTCATCTATTTTACTATTATTATTTGTATCAATTGAGTAAAAGAATTCACTCTTGTACGGAGTAGACTTAGTACTTCCAGTCTTTGGATCTATTTCAGGAGGTAAGAAATAAATGCCATCATTATCATCATCTATAAACTTGTCTAAAGACAATGAGTTTAACATTGAAGAATCATAATCCCAATAAAATTTAAGTGTTCTTACATTGTCATACAATGAAACAGTTACAGATGAAGAATAACCTATTGTATCTTCATACTTGTCTACGCTACTAACTATCTGTGTATTATTATCAGCAGTACGTACATATTTATTGAATATAGGAGCTCCATTATCAGCATAGTAATTATCTGGTTTTACCGAATCTCCATTTAATCCATATTCAACAAAAACTTCATAGGTACCCGAGTTATGATCTCTTGAATATGCATTGATTGGTTTTTTTGAAAAAACAGGTACTGATAAAAGTCCAATTCATAATCCAATGAAAAGTATAACCAATGCAGAAATAGAACCTATTTTAAAATTTCTTTTGTTTCTTTCGTCCGATAATCAGATTAAGAATTTATCATATTTGTTAAGCTTTGGTTTTAGTGAATCATCAAGGGATTTTTCAACATCAGCAAATCCCTTTCATTTATTGTTATCAGTTGCAGCCATATTTGTAATTTTAATTGTATAAACTATTTATTTAAATAGCATATTATGAGCTATTTATTTAATAGCATATATAGATATAAACAATTTATTTTACAATGGCTTTTTAATTGAGCATCCATTTTACTTACTCTTAAATTACTTATATCAAAAAAACAAATAAAAAATATAGAGTTTTCAAATATTTTATATTTTTATATCCTTATATTTTAGATTTTTATTGGCTATTGTAAAGAGTGCATTTTTATTTTCCTTAAGAATTTCAACGGTTTCTAAATCTTTTAAATCAACATTACTAAATACTAATTTTATATTTTTTTTCTTACAAATGTCAAGAAAATCATTTTTTTTATCTACAAAAGTATCATATTTTTCTCTATCTACAAATTTAGTCGGGTTAATAAAGACATAGTCAAAGTCTAAAGATAAAAGAGTCTTTCTAGATTCTTTAGAAACACCTGCCATTGACATAGCAAAATTAAATCCATTATTTTTAAGTAAACTTATATACTCTTCTATTATCTTGTGATCAAAACCAAATACTGGCATATTTTCAATTATTATAGTTACATTCTTATTAGGTAATTTAAAATTCTCTAACTTCTTAGCATTCATGTAATCTCTACTAATTATTATTTCATTATAGTCAACCGATAAAAATATATTCTTAGTCTTTAACTTTGATAGATACTCAGTTATATACCTAAAATATATGTCTCTATTGGCTTTTCTAATTACATTTGAAACTAAGTTATTTCTTTTAAAAGTTAAATATGTGCCTGGTACGGAACTTCTAACTTTATATATATTTCTTTCTAAAACAGAAATCTCATTCTTAAAAAACATTTCATATGAAGTGTCGGGATTTGAAACTATTTCCTGATACTCCTTAAATAATGGACTACCTTCATCTTTTCTATCATCTCAATATATTGGTGAGCAATTTTTCTCAATAACTCTTGAAATAGAATTAAATTTAGCAAGAGACATAGAATACTTTATCTCTGACTTAGATATCATGTTAGATGATGAAACTATTGACTTGTAGACATCTTTTTTTCAATTAACATTAATATTTGTTTTTTCAAGAGTTTTTTGTATATATCTCTCTGTTTTTCAAAGTTTTAAACTATTGTGTCTTTTTCTCTTTATGACTGCAATAGCTGAATCTGATATATTACTAATCAATCTATTTTTATTTTGCTTTAATTCACTCTTGAAATTACTCAATGAATAAATTGATTCCTCCATATTTTGCTCGCTTATAAAATTTGAAAAATCAAATAAGTAGATTGAATATGAAAAACTCCTTTTATCAAGTCTATCCTCTATAAATTTTTTGTAAGTACTTGTTGCTGTCTCTGAAGAATCTATTATTAAATTCTTTCATATCAATTTAGATGACTTTTCCATTATTTTAGAATCATTAACTAATAGATGACCAAACAATCTATATTCAGTTGGATCATATTCATAAAAAGAAATATCTGACTCATATGAAGTATTTGGTAAATCATACTTAAAATATGTTTTATATGTAATAGGTAACTTAATGTTTACATTAGAGCTATTTTCAAAGTCACTTATTAATTTAATAATTGGTTCTTCTTCAGAAAGAGATAATGTGGAAATAAATGACCTGATACTTCTATTCATTGAAAAATATTTCTTATAGTTAGATATGCTAGTATTAGTTACAGATTTATCAAAAAA
>JABSQC010000158.1 GCA_013214845.1 Mycoplasmataceae bacterium | reverse complement strand
GCAATTATTAATAGAAAAATGAAACCAATGAAACGACAAATTATAAGAGATGAACCTAAAAGAATAAAGCAAGCCCGACATAATATGACTATACATAAAAAAGCTCATAAGAAGTAGGTTATTAATGTCTCATGAAATAAGAGTATGGAATTTCAGAAAAAAGCGTCGAGCAATAAGAGAATCAAGTGGCGTAACAGTTAGAAAAGAAGTTCGTAAAACAAATGTAACATTTAGACGCGATGATCATTCTGATTTAACCCATGAAAAATATATTAATTCCATTGATCCAAAACATTTCAAAAAAACTACAGATCCACATTCCAATACCCCATATGATTCCGTTGATTGGAAGAACGTGTTGAAGTAGGTAATATATGGGCACTTCTTACCTAGGCAATCCAAAACTTAAATCAGCTAATGTTCCAGTAGAATTTTCTGAGGAGCAATTAACTGAGTATATTAAATGTCATAATGATCCAGTTTATTTTATCACAAAATATGTAAAAATCATTCATGTTGATCACGGTTTAGTAGATTTTAATCTATATCCTTTTCAAGAAAATATGGTTCGCACATTTCATGATAATCGTTTTGTGATATGTAAGATGCCGCGGCAATCAGGAAAATCAACTACCATCATAGCTTTCTTTTTACATTATATACTTTTCAACGAAAATGTTCAAGTAGGTATACTGGCTAATAAAGGATCTCTAGCTAGAGAATTATTAGATAGATTAAAATTATCATATGAAAATATGCCTATATGGTTGCAACAAGGTATATTAGCTTGGAATAAAGGAAATATAGAATTAGAGAATGGTTCAAAAGTATTAGCAGCAGCCACTTCATCTTCAGCAGTTCGAGGTTCATCTTTTAATATTATTTTCTTAGATGAGTTCGCCCACGTTCCGAAAGAATTAGCTGAAGAATTTTTTACCTCAGTTTATCCTACTATTTCTTCTGGACAAACTACAAAAGTTTTTATAGTATCTACCCCACTCGGTTTAAATCAATTTTATAAAATGTGGGTAGATTCTGAAGAAAAAAGAAGTAACTATATACCTATCGAAGTTCATTGGTCTGAAATTCCTGGCAGAGATCAGAAATGGAAAGAAGAGACCATTCGCAATACAAGTGAAAGACAATTTTCACAAGAATTCGAAACTGAATTTATCGGTAGTACAAGAACATTGATATCTGGTTCAAAATTAAGATCTATGCCATTTAAAACACCAGTTCATTCTTATGAAAATTTAGATATTTTTGAACAGCCAGAATCAAAACACACTTATACAATAGTAGTTGATACGGCCAAAGGTTTACAATTAGATTATTCAGCTTTCACTGTTATCGATAGTACGGCCTTACCTTACAAGGTGGTTGCAAAATATAGAGATAATGAAATATCACCTATGCTATATCCAAATTTTATTCATAAGGCAGCAAAACATTATAATAATGCATTTGTATTAGTAGAAGTTAATGATATAGGACAGCAAGTAGTAGAAATATTACATCAAGAAATTGAATATG
>JABSQC010000157.1 GCA_013214845.1 Mycoplasmataceae bacterium | reverse complement strand
GTAGAAATTTTGTATTAACTTCATTATTAGTAAAAATATCCTCATTTTGGTAAAGTAAATCAAAAAATCTCTCTGGATAAACTTCTTTCACATAATTAAATACCTCTTTCGCAGTTTCAGTGTTTTTATTATCTTGTATGATATCAATTAATCCTTTGTGTAAATCACCTTTGTATTCAGGAAATGTAGTCAGAATATCTGTAATGAAATCTTTACATACTTTACAAAACTCTTCAGGAATTTCAGTATTTGATTCAGACATTATATATCTAAATCAAATAAATTATTTAAGTGAAACTAAACTTTATTATTTTGAAAATACATACTGCACAATTTCGTTAAATTCTGAACATATTTCATGGATTTTTTTTTATTTTCTTCGCCCATATTTCTTACTCTCTCTCTAAAAGCATCAATTGTTTTTAACAGTTTTCCTTTATTTTGTGAACCTTCTAAATCTGAATTATAATCTTTATTAATAAAGTAATCTAAATTCCCCTCCAATATTTGGTCTTTATAAAGATCATTGACACATTCTTTCCAACCAAGAATAACAGATTTGGGATTTATTTTAACCAATCCTTCTAAAAAAATATACCCGGTGCGTAAATCAGCATCTTCCGGAAAAACCCGTTTAATTTCCTTGGCAAACTCCATTAAGTGTCCAGTAAAAGCTTTTAATATACTCATGATAATTATATGTATCATATAATGATTTTTTTAAATAATAATTAACGTTTTTGTCTAATGTCTTCTGCTCGCTGCATCTGTAATTTACCTAAATCTACCGCTCCAACTTTGTCCGGCTCATAATCATCTGGTGGTGTAGCGATAGTCTGATTCTGTGTTATTGTACAATAACTATGCATTTGGCGAAGTCCTCCGTTTCCTTTTGCCGATAATTCTTCCGCTGTCATATCTAAATATGAATAATTATCTGACATACACGACCCCATTTAATATATAGAAAATGCTAGTGTATAATGTAACAATGAGGATTAGGGCAAAACGGATTTTACTTCTCGCACTGTTTTTACTTATTACTTCCTGTGCCCTTATCGTAAATAGAGTCTCTTTTTTCCCTAGCAAATCCAACCTCAATCGTCCTCTGCCCTCTTATTTTCAAGAAAGGTATATCACTACGGGTGATAAAGTTGTCTTGCATAGTTTTTATCTTCCTCATCCGACGTCCTCCAAAATCATCATTTATTTTCACGGGAACGGAGGAAATATATATGGGTATGTAAGAACTGCCTCCCAGTTAAGGGATTGTGGTGCCGCTGTGCTCTTGGTGGATTACCGGGGTTATGGTAAGAGCAAAGGCAAGCCTTCGGAGATTGGGGTATACCGGGATGGTAGAGCGACCCTCCGGTACGCCGTAGAAGAATTAAAGTATAAACACGGAGATGTCATTATTTTTGGATTTTCTCTTGGAACGGCTATTGCGTGTCAGATCGCCCAAGGCTTGTCCTTAGGGGGTATGGTATTAGTGGCACCCATGACTTCGGGAAAGGAATACATGAGAGACAATGGTAATATTTTC
>JABSQC010000156.1 GCA_013214845.1 Mycoplasmataceae bacterium | reverse complement strand
ACATCTAAGTAAAATTGGATTAAATCTATAATCTTATAACCTTCTGGGTATGTGGATTCCTGAAATTGAATTCCCATTCCTCTTGATATCTGTCTTTTTGTATTACCTCATGAATACTTTAATGTACCACTATCGGCAGGTTTAACTTGAGCGACAATTTCAGATAATGTAGATTTACCAGCACCATTAGCACCAATAACACCTATATCTTGAGTGTCGAATATTTGAAGATCTATGTCTTTTAAAACAACCAACTTACCATAACTTTTTTTTAGGTTAGATATTTCAATAATTGGTTCAAGTTTCTCTTTCTTAGCTAACTCTGTAGGTGTAGGGAATTTAGCCATTTTCTTTTTGATTTCTGTTCAAGAAATAATGCTTTCATCCTTAATTTTTTTAGAGTTTGAAGCCGCCTTTTTAACAGTAGTTTTTTTTACTGGCGCTTTTTTACTTGCGCTAGTTTTTTTTACTTTCTTATCTTCTGCCATAAACATCATTTTTTCTTTTCTTAGTATTATATATAAAAAAAGAATAGCAATTATTGCTATTCTTTTTATAACACAATAATAATATTTTATAAATTAAATATTATTTATTTAGCAAGTCTTTCATATAAGATTTATATACTTCAACCCCTGGTTGGTCAAATGGGTTAACGTCTATCATATAACATGACATTGCAACAGATACAAAGAAGAAGTAAATTAAATAACCAAATGTTTCTTCAGAAAAGTCTTTTACATTTAATATTATGTTACTTACTTTTGCATCTTCATAATGAGCCTTAACAACACCATTAAATGCTTGTTTATTAACTCAACTAATGTTTTTGCCAGATAAAAAGTTTAAATTATCATCATTGCTTTTTGTTGAAGATAATTTTAATTCTGTATTTTCATTCTCTACTCATAATACAGTTTCAAACAATAGTTTAGTACCGTCTTGTATAAATTGACCCAATGAGTGAAGATCGGCAGAATTAGTTACTGAAGCAGGAAATAGTCCTTTATCATCTTTACCTTGAGATTCACCATGTAACTGTTTTACTCATTCAGAAAAATAAGCCAGTCTAGGATCGTAGTTAGCATAAAGTTCTACTTGGTTATCTTTAGATAATATGTATTTTGCTGCAGCATATTTATAAGCAGGATTTTTTTCTATATCATCTATAAGAAGTTCGTTCATAGCTTTTTGACTTCCCTTCATTACTTTTGCTATATCAATTCCCATAAATTTCATTGCAAAAAGTCCAACAGGTGTAGTTATAGAATATCTACCTCCTATATTATTAGGAATTGTGTATGTGTCATATTTTTGAGATTTAGAAATATCGTGCAATGTTCCTGAGTCTCCAGAAGTTACAGATACTATGTATTTATTAGCTTCTGCTCCGTGTTTTTTTTCTAACAATTCTCTAAGTATTCTAAAAGAGATTGCCGGTTCTAAAGTAGTACCAGATTTAGAAATAATATTAATTGCTCAATTTTTGTTTTTAATTTTTTCTATAACTGAATTAATATAATCAGCTGATAAGTTAGTACCAACAAATAACTTCTTTTTTAGAATTTGTGTGTA
>JABSQC010000155.1 GCA_013214845.1 Mycoplasmataceae bacterium | reverse complement strand
AAATAAAGATAAATTATTAATGTTGACAAAATAATAATTAAAAAGATAGATAAGAAGATATTTTGATTCTCTATTCAACTATAGTTATCAAAAGCAAGTAATAATCCAAATATAAAAGATATTCCAAAAGTAATACCTAAATTAACAAAATGGTTCTTAGAAATATTTAATGAATATACTTTTTCTACAAAAAGTACAGAAAAAACTCCTGTTCAAAGTAATGCTAAATATAGAAGACCCATGTTTCAAAATTTAACTTCTGTACCAATAATTGCAGTATTAGAAAATAGTACAAATTGCGTTACTAAAAAAGAAACTACAATTATAAAAAATATAGTTAGAAATCAAATTCTTGTTCTTGTTCTTAAATTCATAATATTAACTAAAAGTATTTAGTTATGATTCCCCCACCTATACAAATGTTATCTTTATCATTTGTATATAAAACAACTTCTTGACCAGGAGTTAGTGATCTTTGCATTTCTTTAAAAGTAACAACTAAATTTTCTTTATCAAATTTAACACTAGCTTGAGATATAGTTTCTCCATGTCTATATTTAACTAATAAGTTTTCTTTATCTACTTTACTTAAGAAGTCTTTATCTACTAAGTAGTTAAAGTCAGTAGCTTCTACACCAGAATGATAAAGGTATTTATTATCTGTACCAATAGATACATAGATTATGTTTTTATCCATATCTTTACCTACTACAAAGTATCTTCCTTTTTGACCACCTAGGTTTAATCCTTTTCTTTGACCTATAGTATAGAAAGATACTCCATTATGTTGTCCTACAACCTCATTAGTTTCTATATCTACAAAATTACCTTTAGATACATCTAGATAATTTTGTAAAAATTTTTCAAAGTCCCTTTCACCAATAAAACAAATACCTGTTGAGTCTTTTTTATTCATTACTGAAAGATTTAGTTTTTTAGCTATTTCTCTAACTTGAGGTTTTTCTATATCTTGTAGCGGAAATAGAACTTTATCTAGTACTTCTTTTTTAATACCTGATAAGAAGTAAGTTTGATCTTTATGCTTATCTTCAGATAAAGCAAGATAACTAGTATCTCCTTTTTTTATTATTTTTGCATAGTGACCCATTGATATAAAGTCAGGATTATATTTTTCCATTACTTTATCTATAAAGTAACCATATTTAACATACTTGTTACAGAATACATCTGGGTTAGGTGTCATACCTTTCTCTCACATCTTTAGAGATCTTTTAAATACATCATCTCAGTACTCAGTAACAAAGTCCATTCTTTCCACTTTAATACCTAATTCTTTACCTACTTGAAGTGCGTCATCATAGTCATATTCTTGTTCGCATTTATCTTTACTAAGTCCGTTATTACCTAAAAAATCACCGTTTAATTCAGAGTCTCAGTTTCTCATAAAAACTCCAATAACTTCATAACCCTGTTCTAAAAGAAGATGTGCTGATACAGCACTATCTACTCCACCTGATAATCCTAGTACAACTGTTTTCTTTTTAGTCATATAAAAATAATATCATTAATAATAATATATATTGTGTTAGATTAGGTTAGAGAGTTGGAAGTTTTCT
>JABSQC010000154.1 GCA_013214845.1 Mycoplasmataceae bacterium | reverse complement strand
ATTTCGAGGCCGGGTGCTACATCAAAATGTCTGAGAACTTCGCGAATATATTCATGTTCGATTTCTTCAATATAACTAACAGTTTCTTTTTTAGTATAATTACAAACAAATTGATCTCGATATAATCTATTTAATATAACATAAGTAGATTTATCGATAGCAGCACTTATGACTTGGCCGCCATTGGGTGATGCAGTATAATATTCTGGAATATCGGTTCCTCCCCCGAAAAAACTAATCCGTAGGGGTGTTTGACATACTAACAATTCTTTTCTTCAGTTCGGTAGATGAATAAGGATGAAATCTTTTGCAATAATAAAGTTCAATATTTTTTAAGATACATGTATTATATCCTGTTATGAATTTTTTGTCACGAAAATAATCATCACCTAAAAATCTAATATTAATTTCTATTGTTTTTAATATATTTTTAAGATCTTTTTCTGATTCATAAGGAATAATTTCATCAACATATTTACATCCTTTTAATTGTATGAATCGTTCAAAGACTGACTGTACTAAATCTTTTTTGTGTGCGGGGCTAGTATGAAGACCAACAATTAAATAATCACAATTTTTTCTCGCTTCTTCTAACATTACAATATGGCCTGCATGTAATAAATCAAAGGCGGATGCTGTAAATCCTTTTTTCATAGAACTGTTGCTACTCTTTCGGCATCTGATTGTTCTTCGAGTTCATCTTCAATATCCATTAGTTCAAACATCTCTATCCATTTAGGAGCTCTATAATCCCAACTATAATATTTGTCCGCATGTTTTTTTGCTCGGTCTATAACATCTTGAGTTTCATCATCCCAATATGTATCCATTAATTTATCTATTTCATCTGCAAATCTATAACAATGTTCTATTTCATCTTTAATATAAGGATACATAAAAGCATGATCGGAACAAGTCTCTGGTAACGCTCCTAAACTATTCGTAAGCATTGCTGTTCTGGAAGACATTGCTTCCATGGCAGTCCTACAAGAAGTTTCTTCCCATATACATGGATAAGCCCAAATATGCATATCTTTCCATTCTTCTCTTAAAGGCCTTCCTCTAACAATTTTATGTAAGGTCATATTAGGATTATTTTCAATATGTTCAAATAATTCTCCATATGGTTGATCATTTTCTTTCCACCCATAGATTTGAAAACTTGAATATACATGTAGATGCCAATCATCTCTTTCGAGTTCATGTAAGGCATTACATAATACATGTAAACCTCTTTGAGGTGTGGAAGCATAAATTAAATTTATTTTACCGTCTCTAGGTTTTTCATAATGTTCAAATGGAAATATTGCTGTTTTTTGAACTTCACAACGATCCATTGGCAAATCATATTGTTCCAGAAAAGTATGCATTTGCCAATAACTCGAAAAAATTAATTTTTCAAATTGTTCTGCAACTTCTTTTCTACAATATTCATCACTCCAATTTTCATATTCTTTTGTTGCAGCAATATAAGCAAAACATTTATTAATTCTTGAAGATGATGCTAAAATTATAAAACCTATAAATAATTTAGATAAACCACCTAATGATTGGGATATGTTATATTTAGGTGGTACAGTACATAGAATTTTAAATAAAGATCATA
>JABSQC010000153.1 GCA_013214845.1 Mycoplasmataceae bacterium | reverse complement strand
ATGAAGATTGTTGTAACTGTAATATTATTGTTCATTTCCTTGACGCCTTTTCAGATGTTTGGCCAGAGCAAGGATAAATTAATGGTTGCGAAGGAATTGTTACAAGCTAAACAATACTCAAAAGCAATTCCTTTGTATAAGGAACTGATTAAAGAACATTCAAGTGCCAACCTTAATTATCAGCTAGGCTTATGCTATTTCAATATTAACAAAGAAGTTGAGTCCATTCAATACTTTGAAATAGCCATTAAAAACATAACTAAGAAATACAAGTCCGGAGATTTAAATGAAGAAAAGGCACCATTGAGCGTTTTTTATTACTTTGCCAAATCACATCACGTTAACGGTAATATTATTTTAGCATTTGAGTTTTACAATAAATTTTATTCAGAATCAAAAAACAAAAACCCATTAAAAAAGAAAGCTTTAGCAGGGATTTATCAATGCGAAATTGCTGATGAATTGCTAAAAATCAAAAACGACTTCATTATTTGGAATCTAGGTGACACCCTAAACACCTTATATTCTGAATATAGACCTGTAATTTCCGTAGATGGTTCTGTTATTTATTTTACATCAAGTCGAATGAGACCTGATAGTACCAATAAAGATTTTATTAGTCCAGAAACAGGTAGTTACTACGAAGACATATATGCCAGTTACAGAACTAAATCGGGGAAATGGACAGAACCAAATTACTTGTCTTTTTGTAGAGTATCTCAAAATGAAGCTTCAGTTTCACTTTCTTTAGATGGTAATCAAATTTTCGTTTACCAAGGAGGTAATGGCAATGGCGATATTTATTATTCTGATTTAAATCGTATCTCTTTTGAAAGTTTAAAACCTTTCCCTGCTAAATCTCTTAATAGTAATAGTCAAGAACCCCACGCAACTATGGGGATTAATGGTGAATTTGTTTATTTTGTTTCAGATAGAACTGGTGGATATGGAGGAAAAGACATTTATAGAATACGGGAATTACCTGACGGAACATGGAGTAAGGCCATGAATTTAGGGCCTACAATTAATTCAGAATATGATGAAGAGTCTCCTTTTATTGGACCTGATAACCGAACATTATATTTTAGTTCAAACGGAATAAACAGTATTGGAGGCTATGATGTTTTTGTATCTCAATTGAATATTATAAATGAGTGGTCAACACCAAAAAACCTTGGTTATCCACTAAATTCGTTAGGAGATGATTTATATTATTCAACAATGGCTAATGGTTTTCTTGGTATCTTTGCCTCAGATAACAAATCCAGTGTTGGCGATTTTGATATCTATTTTGTACAAACAGCTAACTCATATTATAAAAACGTTGCAATTTTTAAAGGTTATATATCTACTGTAAATGAAACTGATTTTTTACCAAAGGGAATTACCATTCATGTAAAAGATATTACTGAAAATTCTGACGAAATCATTTTTAAACCAAGATTAAGAGATGGTGGTTATATTCTTAATTTAAAACCATGTCACTCTTATCTTATTGAATATAGATTTAAAGGAAAAGTTTTTCATCAGGACCAAAGTTTAGTACCTTGTAATTCTTCATACCAGGAGATTCATGAAGAGATCATTTTGGACATTATAAACTTAAAGGT
>JABSQC010000152.1 GCA_013214845.1 Mycoplasmataceae bacterium | reverse complement strand
GCAGAATTTAGAGCTCTTTGGAATGGTGGAAATAATTTTATAAAGAAACACGCGTTAGATTATTTACAAAAAAGAAATGTGACAGAACAAGATATTTTAAAATATAATATTGGTTATTGTGATAGTGGAATGTATTCTAATCGTATTATTATTCCATCATATGATGTGGATGGGAAATTGAATTTTTTTGTAGGTAGAGATTTTTATAATAGTAAGATGAAATATCGTAATTCACCTACAACAAAAGATATAATTGGATTTGACTTATTCATTAATTGGGATGAACCAATAGTTTTATGTGAAGGTGTTTTTGATGCGATTGCTATTAAAAGAAATGCTATACCTTTGTTTGGTAAAACTATATTATCAATTTTAATGAAAAAAATATATGATAATAAAGTAATAAGAAGATAAAGAGGGGGATAACTATGAGTGTATATTTAGCATCTTTTTTAGGGTTTGTGGTTGTAGTAGTACTTATGGTAATAGTAGTGGAAGTGGCAGAAAAGTATAAAAAAGAAATTCCCAACAAGGAAAAGAAAGATAACAGAAAAAAAAGAAGGCATAGCAGATAAAATGCAAACTTAAGAAAAGGGCTTTCTTTAGGAGAGCTCTTTAGTTATTTACTAATACTAGAGGATAAAAAAAGAACTTATTAGTTAGATGAAATAACTAAAAGAAAAAGCCCAAAGGAAATGTGATATAACACTTGAAAATGAAGTAGTGGAAGGTGAAAAATAAAAAAGATAAGGGTAACGGTTCCAGAGGATATATTGCATCTTATGAGAAATTGTATAGAAGAATTAGGTATAGATAATAATAAATTATGTAACTATATATTAGATAGGCTTAAATATAAAAAAGCGATAGATGTGGAAAGAGAGTTAGAGATACAGGGAAGACCAGTAAAAAAGATAATTCAGTTTGATCTTAATGGAGCAAATAAGAAGGTCTATTATGATATATTAAGGGAAAATGGAGTAGAGGTAGAGGCTGAACACTTTAGAGAATTATTTTAAAATTGAAGTATAAATAAGCTAACATAGTCAGGTAGGAAAAGGAACCTAGGAATAGTTCTTTTTAAATCATTTAATATATGATACAATTTGATAGCAATATAAAGAAAGTCGTTATTTAAAAATAAAGATAAACCAGGGTGATATTTTGAGTTTAGTTGTCTTGAGAAAAACTAATGAATCAGATATAGCAGACATATATAAATACTTACATAGAGATTTTGTAAAGAAATATTCTGAGGTGGGTGAAAAAGCTGAGTGGACTCAGCATAGAAGATGGTATAAGTTTCTTATAAATTCTGAAAGTTATCTTCTCTATATTATAGAAGATGAAAATGGAAAGTTTTTAGGACAGCTTAAATTTGAATTAGAGGGTGAAACCTCTATAATCAGTATATACCTTCTTAATGAGATAAGAGGAAAAGGTATTGCTAAAGGGATAGTGGAGATGGGCCTAAGTGAATTAACCCATGAGAGTGAAGAGGTAGACATAGTTCTTGCCTATATATTAGAGGAAAATGAACCTTCTCTTAATCTGTTTAAATCCTGTGGCTTTGAATTTGAAAAAGAAGCAGTGCATGGAGGAATTGACCACCT
>JABSQC010000151.1 GCA_013214845.1 Mycoplasmataceae bacterium | reverse complement strand
CAAAAAAGGCTATTGCCTTTTTTGTTTATTAGTTTTAATTTACTTATCTATTATTTTAGAAACAATGTCTTTTTTAGTTTTATTTTCCTTTTTAAAAAATATTTTTATAAAACTTATAATTCCACCACCAAATGGAATAAGTACAAGTGCTATATATGCCGTGTTAGTTGCAAAACTTAACATATCTAAATCATATGCATCAGGGCTCACATTAAAGGTTACTCCCATAATAATTCCTGCTGCTACAAATGCTATTCCCGTTATTAATAAAAATCATCCTATAAAATAGAATATATCTATTACTTTTTTTCTCATAGTTTTTTCTCCCCTTTTGTCTTTATTTATTATCTAATATAAAATAAAATAATTATATTGTTGCAGACAAAATATTAAAAAATAAAAATAGCAAATTCATTTAATTAAACTCTATAGATTGAATTTCTTGTTAATGTAATCTATATACGTTCTTAATGTTTCTTTATGTAAAATTATGCTTTCCTTTGTATTACTAAGGTTTCCTATTCCTTTCTTATAGAAAATTTCATTACTAGAAATATAATCAAAAAAATCAATCATAGAATATCCTAAAGTATTTACAAGGTCCTTAGAAGATGGAGTCTTAATTTGACTTAATTTTGTATCTAAATTAATATCATTTTTTTCTAGATTTACTAAGTCATAATTATGCTTATAAAAGTTAGATGTTTCTCTTAGTTGAATCATTAATTCTCAAAGCTTTGTTTTTTCAATATCTTTGTAAAAATATGAACTTATTATATGTTCTTTAGTTAATTTAAATCCCTTCTTTTTTATATAAACTTTTTGCTGATTAGTTAGTGTTTTGTCAGCAGAAATAAGATCATTTAAGAAAGTTTCAAAAAGTGCATCTAATAAAATAACAGTTCTTGATACTGCCCTAGAATCCTCTTCTATGTCTTTTGCTATATTGTATTCTTCTTTGCTTTTATATATATGAAAGTTATCTTTAATTATGTTATAAACTGAGTCTCTATCATTTCCTAAAAAAGAAGAAAATGGACTACCCTCTTTTATAAACATGAAATTATAAAAAATAAGGTCACATACTTCATTGTAAAAGAATGTGAATACATTCAGCATACTTGAGTCCAAAAATTTTTTTTCAGAAAATAGTTCTTTCTTATATTTTATTAATTCTTCATCGTTTAAAGTTTTTTTAGTGCTCATATAACTATTATCATCCATATGTATAAAAATTTACAAAATAAAAAACAAATGAATACATTATTCAGAAAGGAGATACTCTTTGGGGGATTGCTCAAAAATATGACGGACTTAGTGTTTGGAAAATAAAATCCTTAAATAATTTGGAAAGCGACAACCTAAAACCAGGCACTAAAATTATTTTACCTACAATTTAATGAGGCGTTTTATTTTCTTTTTTTTATATAGGTGGCTGTTAATTATTCATGACCGTTAATTATTCGCTTCCTTATATCACATATATATTAAAATATAACTATGAATTTTACAACTTTATTCAAAACCATCTAAGTTTTTTTCAGAAGTTTTTTCTTCACTACTTTTTTGAGCATCTGGACCTAATACTCTATAAGCATTTCTAGCAGTTTGTCGTACAAAATCCTCTGC
>JABSQC010000150.1 GCA_013214845.1 Mycoplasmataceae bacterium | reverse complement strand
AAGATCGGGAATTAACTGTAAAATATGCTGCAACTTCTGGATTTTTTACGTTGCTGTTTATGATATTGACTATGGTGAAATTAGATGAATGATAAAGTATTGAAATCGAAACCGATAAGAAGAGAAGATGTTGTAAAATGGGAAAAAGAAGGAGATATTATTGTAATAACTTACGATAAAAATTTATCTAGAATCGAAGAATGGATAAGGATAAAAATAGGTGGCACTGAAGTAATAAGACGTCCGCTTGACCGATATACTACATTTATATGGGAAAAATGTAATGGAAAGAATAGTATCGCAGATATTATAAGAGAATTTGATAGTGAATTTGGCGAAATAGTAGCTCCAGCGGCTGCCAGAGTGATTGG
Source organism: Mycoplasmataceae bacterium (assembly GCA_013214845.1). Taxonomy (GTDB): domain Bacteria; phylum Bacillota_I; class Bacilli_A; order Mycoplasmatales; family Hepatoplasmataceae; genus DT-50. Next base: position 1,262 of record JABSQC010000150.1, on the reverse strand, counting down.
CTTTATGGAAAAAATGCTGAAAATTAACGTGATTAGATTGAAAAGCTAAGGAATTTATAAAGAGTGTATTAAAGCAGATAGAATGAAGGAAATAAAATTTAACTGGGAAGAGGGGATAAATGAGATTTCGAAGGAAATAAAGAAATACAAAAAAATAGGATTACAAATTCCAGAAGGCCTGAGAACGGTGGCCAGTGAGATAGTAGAAAGAATAGAAGAATACGGACCTAATGTCATTCTTTGGGGAGAACCGACATATGGTGCGTGTGATTTAGCAGATGGACCTTTTGCAGATATTAAAATAGAAGCACTGATACACATGGGTCATTTGCCCATGCCGTATCATTCTGACAGTTACAAAATACCGGTGTTTTTTGTACCAGTTAGACATTCTGGCAATTTAGAATTGAAAAAAGAATCGATCGATAAAGTAAAAGAAATATTGTCAGATAAAATAGGAATAGTCAGTACTGCTCAACATCTACATTTAATTGATTCATTGAAAGATAGACTAAAAAAAGAAGGGATAGATGCACAAACCTCTGAAGGGGGGCCTAGAATAGCTGCAGCTGCACAATTACTTGGATGTAATTCTTCTGTTGCTAGGAAAATGAAAGTTGATGGATTCTTATATCTAGGAACTGGTGTATTTCACCCCCTAACTGTTGCTCTTTCAACGGGAAAACCTGTGGTAAATATTGACCCTCACACCGCAGAAGTAACAGTTACGAATCCTGATTTATTTTTGAGACAGAGATACGCGGCAATTCATGCAGCTTATGAAGCTAAAAGATGGGCCATTATGTTTTCAACGCATATAGGGCAAAAACGAATGGATTTAACGGAGAAATTGGTAATTTAAGCCAATAATTTCCAAAAAGAAAATGTCACGTCATTTCTTCCACATAAAATCCAATTGGCCGATTTTCCAAAAAGACTATGTACCACATAATTAGGTGATTTTTGAATTTGTTTTGCTTTAGACACCCGATCTGTTCCCATCACCTCGCAGTTCGCCCATAAATCTATTAAAAACGCTTAACCTTGAATAAAACCGCCGTAGTATTATGGGCCCATCTTCATAGTGGCTAAATTTTACGGTGTAAATCTTACATTTTATTATTTTTTTTTAATGCCGCATTTTTTTTTCAGATTTCGGCCAATTAAATCGCCGGCCGATTTAAGGGGCCGGGGGGGGGGGGGGGGGGGGGGGGGGGGGGGGGGGGGGGGGGGGGGGGGGGGGGGGGGGGGTGGGGGGGGGG
>JABSQC010000149.1 GCA_013214845.1 Mycoplasmataceae bacterium | reverse complement strand
TGTCACCAAACTTATGTATAAGTGTAGACATTACTGTGAAGTCTTGTTTTTTTAAATGAACATTTAAATCATTAATGTTATTTGCAGTAACAAGACTACCAGACATAGTTTGACTTAAGGTGTTACTTATTTGTTTATCTAAATCTTTTCTATCTGTAACAACTAGTATCTTAGGATTCTTAAAGTTTTTTAATATTTTAGTAATAATTAAAAACATTGTTATTGATTTACCAGAACCTTGTGTATGTCATATAATTCCACCTTTGTTATTTTTTAATCTATCTAAGGTTTTGTTAGTAGCTCTTATTTGTTGTGGTCTAGATACTATTTTTTTACCTTTATTTATAAAAATAAAGTTTTTAAGAACATCCATTAACATTTCTTTATTAATTAAATAAAGAATGTTTTCATCTAATGTTTTGTTTTTATCAAAAGAAAGATTAGAGTAATGTTCTTTACCGGTTTTGCTTGTTCCGTATTTAGCATCTATAGAATTACATGCAATAAATAATTGAATGAATGATCAAAAGTTATTAGTGTAATCTTTGTAGCTTATAAGTTGATCAATAGCTTTGTCTACTGAGATATTGGGTTTTTTTAATTCAAATATTACTAAAGGAATACCATTTATAAAAATAACAATATCTGCTCTTCTATATCCTCCTGATTGTATAACTACAAATTCTTCACTAACATGGAAAGCGTTATTATTTATATTTTCATAGTCAAATAATTTAATAGATGTATTTTTATTAGTTCCTGATTTTTTATAATCTATTCTTGTTTGCAATGGATTTCTTAAAAACTCATTAGGTTTGTTTTTATAGTTGTTTTTTAGATTAGATATTATTAGTTTTATGTCTTGATCATTTAAATCAATATCTTTATTTATCTTTTTAATTTGTTCAAAAAGTATGTCTTCTAAAACAAACTCTTGTTGACTATTTCTGAGATTACTAATATCAGAACTTGTTAGTATTGAATAACCTAATTGACTTATCTTATTAAGTAAATCCTCTTGGTATCTTTTTTCACTAGCCATCATATAAATTATATTGTTTAATATGTCTGTTTTTTAGACTAAGATGTTTTAAGAAAATAAATAATAATGCAGACATATAACGCAAGAATATATAAAAGTGCTTTTATTACTATTTATTTACTAATAGTATTTTTATATGTAACATTGTTAGCATTTTTTATAATTAAACATCAATAACCACTAATCTACTTTAAAGTGCTTTTTCAAACTTTTCATTACAGAATCTTCGATTATCTCTTCAAATCGCTTTTTATTTCTTTCTCTTACAATTTCTATAAGACCATTTTCTGAATTAGAGATGTCTTTAATGTAATTATTTAACGTTTTATTTAAAGTGTCTAGAGCTAAGTTTGCATTAGAAAGATCATTTTCAGGTTTATAAAAATTTTCTAAAAAGTCCTGCACTATACTATGAATATCTTCAGAAAAACCAAGAAACCCTTTCAACTGCTTTTTTTATTTTCCATAAGATAACACAAGTTCTTCTTTGCTTATTTTTTTGATACTATCATCATGCTTATATATATTTGCGACAATTCTAATTTCATTCATTTTGAAGGAAAATCAGATTCTTTTAAAAAATTAAACATTTCAT
>JABSQC010000015.1 GCA_013214845.1 Mycoplasmataceae bacterium | reverse complement strand
GCACTTTTTTGAAGAAAAAATTACTTATTTGAGAAACATGGATTCCATCATGATTTATTTTAGTGCATGCCGACACTGGAAGTAGAATGATTTGCAAATTTCCTTCTAAAACAAAACCAGAATTTTGAGCTTTTATATATTGTCCTTTTGAATTTGACATAACAATTAAAGTGTCAAAATCAAAGAACTCTGACATAACCTGTCTGCATTCACCACAAGGTGGAAGTGGTTCATCAGCATCCTTAGAAGCAATTATTATATAATCAAATTTTTTCTTTCCTTTTATTACTGCTGAGTATATAGCAGATCTTTCAGCACATGTTCCTGCGGGGAAAGATTTATTTTCTATATTAATCCCTTTAAATTCTTCTCCATCTGAAGACATTAAAATTGAAGCAACATGAAAATTTGAGTATGGTGCATACGCATCATTTGATAATTCAATTGCTCTTTTAACAAGTGAATCTATTTCTGTATTACTAATATTTTTCATATTTTAATTATTATATAATTAAAATTTAATTAAACATTAAATTTAAAAAAGCAAACATCACCATCTATTAGTTTATAATTTTTACCTTCAGTTCTATAAAGACCAGAAGATTTTATATTATTGACATCTCCAAGCCTTATTAAATCTTCAACTCTATATATATCTGCGGCAATAAAACCTCTTGATATATCTGTGTGGATAACACCTGCTGATTCTTTTACAATCTCACCTTTAGAAAAAGTTCAAGCCCTTGATTCTTCCTTACCAGCTGTAAAGAAACTTCCTAAATTAAGCAATTCCATAGAAGCAATTGTTATTGCATTAAGACCACTTTCCTTTAAACCTAATTCTTCCATAAACATTTTTCTTTCATCAGCATCTTCTATTTCTGATATTTCATATTCAACTTTAGAAGATATAGGAATAATTAGGTCATCAGGATTTACAAAACTTTTTAACTCATTTAGTGATTCAATATTGTCTATAGATGTCATTTCTTCCTCTGATATATTTGCAACATATATCATGGGTTTAGAAGTTATAAGGCCTATGCTCTTAGAATATGAATTTATCTCTTCATCAAAAAAATCCATGTTTCTAATCAAAATTCCTTTCTCCAAGTCAGCAATCAATTTATTAAGAATGTTAAATTCTATTACTAATTCTTTATCCTTAACGGTTTCAACTTTTCTTGCAATTTTTGACAATCTCTTGTTTGCAACATCTAAATCAGAAAATATCAATTCCAAATTAATTGTTTCTGCATCTCCTTTGGCATCTATTTTTTCATTAACATGAATAATATCTTTATTTTCAAAACATCTTATTACATGTATTATTAAATCTACCTCTCTAATATTAGATAAAAATTTGTTGCCTAATCCCTCACCTTTTGATGCTCCTTTAACTAAACCAGCTATATCTATAAATGTAAAAGTGTTGTTTACTTTTGATTTGCTTTTAAAATGTTCAGCTAGAAAATCTAATCTTTCATCTTGTAAGCTTACGACACCAACATTAGGCTCTATCGTAGCAAAAGGATAATTTGCTATTTCAATTTTAGAATTTGTTATAGCATTAAATAATGTTGACTTACCTACATTAGGAAGTCCTACTATACCTGCTTTCAACGCCATTATTTTCCATCCTCATTTACTGGTCTTTTCTTAAAAATAAATTTTGCTATTTTTTCTTGTTTATTCATTATATTCTCCACTTTTTTTGTTACTTTGTCAAAGTATACTGGCATGTTGTGCTTAAACATATCATATATAAAATCAACAAAGTCTTCTAAGTAATCTTCATTTAAATCACTTTCTACTATTATGTTTTCATGTGTAACAAAATTTATAAGAAGTGATGATAAAGCACTTTCACTTAATTCATTAATTACTTTTAACATATAAATGCTATCAAATAAAAGACACTCAGATAACTTGACAAGATATGTAAATCTAAAATAATATCCATCATATTTTTTTTCATCTCCTAGTACATATTGAAATGAATACTTCTTGCCGCTTAATGTTTTTCAAGTTAGATGCTTTGTAATTTTATCTTCATATGTTAATTTTTTATTTTTTATATCACTAATTAGCTTGTATATACTATGAAATCTCTCTTTGTATCTCTCTGTAAAAATGTTAGACAATTTGTATAAATCATCTGGTATGTTTTCAGTTGTAATTGTATTTAATGTGTCAATTGATTTTTTTATTTTTCTATCAATTCTTTTATAGTAAATATTTTTTCTCAACTTCTTATCATCATTTACATATAGATAATATTTGTATGTATAGGTTTGAATTTTATTCAACTCAGATACCAATTTCAAGCATTTGTCTTTTATAAAGTTACGCTCTCCAGATATTAGTAAAAGTTCTTTCTGGACACCAGTAAATAAAAGAGTTCTTTCTTCTTCATGTGTTAATTGTTTAATATTCGGGTTTGAATTAATTAACCTTTTTTCTGCTTTACTCATGCTACTCCTATTTACTTAAATTATAAGTGTAGATTTTTATTAATGATAAGAGCTACATTAGTTATGTGGCTAGTCCGTAGACAATCCCCGATACAAGTAGTATTAATGTTAATACTAAGACAGCATATCCTCAATAGTTTGGTATTAGGTATTCAAAGAAATACTTACCTATATATTTAATTTTATTAAATCCACTAGTTGATTTAATATCTTCTAAATATGCAAGTTTTAATGTTTCTTGTTTTTTTATTTCATAGTAGTAAACTGCACCTATTTCAATATATTCACCTTCAATAAAACTTACAATATTTGTATTTAAAATGTCATCATATTTGTCAAATATATCATCTAATTGTTTTTTCAATTCAGAATCTATTTTTAAATTACCCTTTAAAAAATCATCATACTTAGATTTGTTTTTTTTATCTGAAAGTCAAGTTGCAGAAAGTACTACAATTTCTGAAAAAAAGCTGGGCTTAAAATCTTTCTCAACAATTGAAAGTTTATTTGAATTTTTTTTGGACATTCTCATTTTTCCAGATTTGTAATTAAGATCAGAAAATAAATATTTTTTATTCTTTCTTAATTGAGTTATTGAAGTGCCATTTGGCAGCATCAAAAAATTGTATAGCGATTCATATATTTCTTGTTTAGTCATAATTCTTTATACTTTAACTATAAAGGAAAGGTAGAATTAATAATGGTATATTTTAATGTTTCAGTTCAAGATAGTAATGTCAATACATTTATAATGAAAAGCGGAGAAATAATAGGAAAGATTGTAAGGAAAACAAAAAGTACATTTGTTGACGTGTGAGATTCATATACTCAAGTTACAAACTCTATTCAAGAAGCACTAACTAAAATATCCGATAGTGATGACTACAGTGTTTATATAACGCTACCTTCTTGATTCTCGTTAAGCAAGGATGATAAAGAAAAATGAGTAAAAGGAATATTTGGTTCTTTTCCAGAAACTAATAATATAACAATTGACACTGTGTCAAAAGCTTCTCTTTATTGTACTGACTCCTCATTTGAAAATAGAATATCATTGGTCTTTAATGAAACTACTACAGGTTGAATTAAAACAAAAAAAGATAGTAGACCAATAGTGGGTTATGGTTATCTAATAAATGGTGACCCATTATCACTTTTTGATTTAGGAGGAACTGTTATATCATTTATACTTTCATCTAAAGTTAAGAAACTTGAAAGATTACTTTATAGAGAACTTAATCTAAATGACAAGCTTGAAATGCTTAATCAAATGTATAGCAACTCATATGAAGGTAGAGAGATGATAATGAAAATTGGTTCTAGAAAATTTTTAGATAAAATGAAAAAAGAAATGACTCTAGAGCAAAGACAATCATTTACTAAGTTGCTTAGAAGAAAAATTGATTCATTTGTATTCTGACTTTATAAAGATGTGAAAAGTATACTTTCTGAAGGTAGAGTTAGTTTTGCTATTATAGGTAGTGTGTTTGGAGAGTCTAAACCACTCTATGATTACTTTATGGAAGTAGTAGAAAGAACTTTCAATGAAAAATCTATAGAAGTTAAATTTGAAAAAAGAGAGAAAGATTTAGGTGTAACTATCAAACTAATGATTGAAGAATTAAAATGAGATATGTAAAATAAAAAAAGGGTTTTACCCTTTTTTTAATAATTGTTCTACTATTTCGTTTGTCTCTGCATCACTGGTTGTTTTAAACGTAATTTTCTTATTTTCTATAAGAACTTTTGTTCCAAATAATTTTGATAATTTTTCTTCTGCTTCTTGAATAAAAGGATCTTTCTTATCCAATGATTTGCCTAATTTTTTGTCAGTATATTTTTTTGCAAGTTGCTCAGTCTCTCTAGCGTTTAATTTCTTTTTAATTGACTCTTTGGCAACATAGATAGCATCTTCTTCTGATAAAGTAACTAGTGGTCTTGCATGCCCAATTGATAATTTACCCTCTTCTAATAACTTTATAACCTCATTAGGTAGCTTAAGCAATCTTATAATATTTGCTATGTAACTTCTAGATTTAGATAATTTTTTTGCAAGTTCATTTTGTGTAATTCCCTGATCTTTAATTATTTTTTGATAAGATAGAGCCTCCTCTAATGGATGAAGATTTTCTCTTTGAATATTTTCAATAACCGCAATATCTTGCATCTGCTTATCAGTAATATCCATAATGATTGCAGGTATGCTTTTTAGACCAGCAAGTTTTGAAGCTCTTAATCTTCTTTCACCAGATATAACATAATATTTATTATTAGATGTTTCTTTTATAACAATAGGTTGTATTAGACCATTTACCTTTATTGATTTAGATAACTCATTTAACTTATCCTTATCAAAAGTTTTTCTTGGTTGATAAGGGTTAGCACTAATAAGGTTAATGTCAATTTTTGATGACTGTCCAAGAGAACCGGCGTCATTAATTTGTTCCATTACTGCAGAGATGTCTCCACCAAATATTTCTTCTAATCCTTTATTTAATTTCTTTTTTTTATCCATTTAATATCTCCTGTGCTAGCAACATATAAGATTTCGCTCCTGCGCAACTGCTGTCATAATCAAATATAGATATTCCATGCGATGGAGCTTCAGATAATTTAACATTTCTTGGTATTTTTGTATTTAAAAGATTTTTACCTATAATTCTTTTAACCTCATTATAAATATCCTGAGACATATTGTAATGCTGATTAAACATAGTTAGGAGAATACCTTCAATTGAAAGATTTCTATTGTGTAATTTCTTTACACTTCAAATAGTATTTATTAATTGAGATAACCCTTCAAGAGCATAATATTCTGATTGAACAGTAACAAGAACTGAATCAGAAGCAACAAAAGAATTTTTAACTAGTAAACCAAGAGATGGAGGGCAATCTATAAGTATATAGTCGTAGTCATCAATTATTGGTTCAATTGCATCGCTTAATATTTTTTCGCTACCATCAAAATGTTTCTGTGCATGTAAGTCAAAACCAGATAGATTTATAGTTGAAGCTAATATGTCTACATTTTTCGAAGATGAATTATGTATTGATTTTTTAATACTTTCTTTTTCTAAAAGAACATTAAATATTGTCGGCTTCTTACTTACCATCTCCCTTGTTATTCCTAGACCAACTGTTGAATTAGCCTGGGGATCAAGATCTATAACTAATATCTTTTTTTCTAATATTCCTAAAGCAGCTGCTAGGTTCATAGATGTGGTTGTTTTTCCTACACCACCTTTTTGATTACTTATTGAAATTACTTTGGCGCTCATAAAATAATTATATTATTGTTTTTCCACAATTTTACAAAAAAAAAGTCAATGTGGATAACTTTTATTTTTAACATCATTATGTTTTCTTATTTTTCTTTACATAAAAAATTATAGAGTTTATGTCAGCTGGATTTATACCCGGTATTCTAGAAGCTTGATCTATATTTAATGGCTTTACCCTTTGTAATTTTTCCAATGCTTCTAATGATATGTTTTCTACAAGGTTATAATCAATATCATCTAATGGTAAGTCTTTTAGAGCTATTGATTCCCTTATTCTTTTCATTTGTCTAACAATATATCCCTCAAACTTAATTTCACTCTCTACTCTATATCTTTCTATTCATGATAGGTTTCTAAACTTTTTATCAACTAAACCATACTCTATCATATTTAAAATATTAACTTTAGGTCTTTTTAAAATGTCTGAGTATAATATTTTATTCCTAATTGAAGGCTCAGATATTTTTGCTAATAGGTTATTGGCTTTATCACGGTCTTCATCTTTCATAGCATTATTTAGTTTTGAAAGCAATTCGTCAGTAATCTTTTTAGTAGATAAAAAATTGTTGTATCTCTCTTTAGAAATTAAACCACTTTTAAAAGCATCTTCAAATAATCTATATTCTGAATTATCATTTCTCAATACAAGCCTGTGTTCCGCTCTAGATGTAAGAAGTCTGTACGGATCAATAACACCTTTTGTAACTATGTCATCAATCATTACACCAATGTATGATCTTTCTCTACCTAGTATTAAAGGTTTTTTATTAAGTATTTTTAGTGCAGAATTGGAACCAGCTACTAAGCCTTGCGCTCCTGCCTCTTCATAACCTGAAGTTCCGTTTATTTGACCTGCTAAGTATAATCCTTCTATTTTTTTTGACTCAAGAGTAGGAAAAAGGTCTATTGGATCGAAAGCATCGTATTCTATAGCATATGCATATTTCTTTATAACTGCATTCTCTAATCCTTTGATAGTAGATAGTATTTTTTCTTGAACATCTCTTGGAAGAGATGTAGATAATCCCTGTACATATATTGACTCTTTTCTTTCATCTTCATACTGAAGGAATATTTGGTGCTGATCTTTGTCTGAAAATCTTTTAACCTTGTCTTCAATAGATGGGCAATATCTTGGTCCAACACCAGTTACATCATCGTTGTATAAATAAGATTTTTCAAAATTTTCTTTTATTACTTTATGTGTATTTTTGTTTGTATGAGTTAAAAAGGACGGCAACTGTTCTTTAAAACTTAAAATATTTTTTGTTTCATATGAAAAATGTAATCCCTCATTTTTAGTACCGGGCTCTTTTTCTATTTTTGAAAAATCTACACTGTCAGCAGATATCCTTGGAGGAGTGCCTGTTTTTAGTCTTATTGTTTTATGACCAGCTTTAGTCATTACATCTGAAATTCCTGAAGTAGTTGGCAAGTCATATGGACCTTTTGATTTAAATTCATCACCTATAAATATTCTTGAATTAAGAAATGTTCCAGTAGTTATTATTACAGCTTTTGACTTTATTTCCTTTCCATCAGATGTAACAATACCATGTATTTTTCCATTTTTTATTATTAGTGTGTCAACTGTTGCTTCTATCAATTTGACATTTGGAATATCTGATATTATGCTCTTCATCTCTCTAGAGTAGTTATGTTTATCTACCTGCGCTCTTAAAGCTTGAACACCTGGGCCCTTAGAAAGATTTAACATCTTCATTTGCGTTAGTGTTTTATCGGCAACCTTACCCATTAGACCACCTAATGAATCTATTTCTCTAACAACAATTCCTTTTGCTGGACCACCAATTGAAATGTTACAAGGCATAGAAGCAACATGATCTAAACTGCTAGATACTGCTGCTACCTTTATATTAGGATTTTTTGAAGCTGAGTTTACCGCCTCCACACCAGCGTGACCTAAACCAACAACAATTACATCAAAATTATTTCTTTCTGTCATATAAGTTTATCTTATCAATTATTTGAATATTATCAAAAGATAATGGAATGTCAGAAAATAGACTTGGCGTCTTAACATCCAAAGCATTGAAGTACTTTTGTGAACCACGGGTTGTTATAGGCATAAGCATAGTAGAAGCAAGATACGTTGCTTGAAAACATAAATTTAATATTGTTGATATTTCATTACTTTTTTCTTTAAATGTTCAAGGTTTAGATTCATCAATATACTTGCTTGTTTTTCTAAGTAGCTCAATTATTTTTTTAGTGGCTTCAATTGAATCATCATTTCTAAAATTTTCTAAATAAGAAGAAAATAATTCATCTATGTCTTTTTTAAATTCAGAATGTATTACAAGAGATTCATAATATTTTGGAACTTTTCCATCATATAAATTTTGTATCATTTTAAATGTTCTTGAAACTGTATTTCCATATAAGTTAACTAGATTAGTATTGTAGCTTTCTTTTAATAAATCTATGCTAAATTTGCTGTCCTCATTAAATCTTATGTTGTTTGAAAAATAAAATCTTAATGGGTCAGATCCGTATTCTTGAATAACAGATATAGGGTCTATAATGTTTCCTAATGATTTTGACATCTTCCCTTTCTCAGTTATTAGTCAACCATGCGCAATAAATTTGTCAGGAAGTCTTGCACCTAACATTTTTAAAATTATTGGAAAATATACGCAGTGAAATCTTGTTATTTCTTTACCTAGTATGTGAACAATATTTGTATCACTGTCTCAGTATTTAGCAGTTTTCTTTTCAATATCATATTGAATTCCAGATAGATAGTTAAGTAATGCATCAAATCAAACATATATAGTGCTTTCTTTTGAGTTTGGAACAGGTATCCCTCACTCAACACTTGTTCTACTTATAGATAAATCTCTAAGCCCTTCGTTTAAGAAATTATTAATAAGTTCTTTTTTTCTATTTTCAGGAGTTATATCTATTGATTTTTCTAAGTACTCTTTAACTCAATCATTAAATTCAGAAACTTTTAAAAAATAAGATTCTTCTTCTATTCTCTTTAAGTCTTTTCCGCAATTAGAACATTTCTTGTCATTCTCTAAATATTTCTCTTCAGAATAGTGTGTTTCACAAGAAACACAATAGTAACCTATATAAGTTCCACTATATATGTATCCTTTGTTTTGTAATTTAGTAAAAATATTTCCAACAAATTCTTCATGGTTACTTGATGTTGTTCTATTAAAGAAGTCATAACTTATATCTAGTTTTTCTCATAGACATACAAAATTTTTTACTATCTTATCAACATATGCTTTTGGTGATTCACCTTCTTCCTTTGACTTAGATTGAATTTTTTGTCCATGCTCATCTGATCCGGTACTCATCACTGCATCCTTTCCATCTAAAAGATTAAATCTTTTAATAGTATCTGCAACTATATTTGTGTAAGCATGACCCATATGCAGTGATGCATTTGGATAGTATATTGGTGTTGTTATATATTTTTTACTGCTCATGATATTTTTTATAAACCTCGTTTTTATTAATTTTTAATTCATCAGAAACTTTTTTTATTGCTTCTTTTTTTGTCATTCCACTATTTGTTAAAATATTTACTTTTTCTTTTATTTCATGACTTTCGTATTTAATTTTACTATTTTTTTTAACAAAACCAACGATGAACTCTCCTTTTGCATTTATAACACTACTTATTTCAGAAGCAGTGCCTCTATAAAATGTTTCATTTAATTTTGTTTTAAAGATAGTATGATTGATACGTTCAATAGTCCATAAACTATGCCAGCTTGAAATATAAATTGGCATTTGCATCCATCCCATCAAAGCAATTAAAAAGAAAATACCGGCATGATCCCAA
>JABSQC010000148.1 GCA_013214845.1 Mycoplasmataceae bacterium | reverse complement strand
TTCGGAAATAGAATTATTAAAGGATACTTCCGGATGGAGATCTCATGTTACTTCTATAAGCAATTCTCTACATTTAGTTTCGGAAAGTCAACTTGATGAACTATTAAAGGGGATTTGGAACCTATATATAAACGAAAAACAATTTTTTATATGTGGAAATGGAGGAAGTGCGTGTAATTCTAATCATTTTGCACAAGATCTAACTAAAGGAACAATTGAAAATGGACTTTCAAGACCAAGGATCAAAGCTATATCTCTTTGTAACGATATCGGCTTCATTACTGCTACATCTAATGATGATTCTTATGATAATATATTTAAGCATCAACTTGTAGCTTATGCTAATAAAGGCGATGGATTATTAGTACTCAGTGGTAGTGGTAATAGTAAAAATCTTATAGAAGCCGTTGAATGGGCACATTTAAACGGGCTGGCAACTTACGGCATTTTGGGATATGATGGAGGAATTTTAAAAGATAAACTCTTAAATTATATACATATTAATTTAAATCATATGGAAAAATGTGAAGGCATAATGTCTATTATCTTACATTATATAATGTGTGAGCTAAAAGAATTATATAAAATAACACTCGGAGAATATGAGAGAAGTTAAATGGCTTTTTCGAAAAGAAGTGTCACAGCAAAATATATGGGGGATGAGCCGGACCCGAATGATTGGGATGGTTTATCTTCTGAAGAATTAAAATCTAAAATTCATGATGCCTTCAGATGGTATTACAGATTTTATGATTTTAAAGAAAGTATGGAATTTGTCCAAGCCTATTATAAAAAAAATAAAGTAAAAAGTAAATCTCCTGGAAAACTCAAAATCAATGATTTAGCCGAAGTTGGAAATCATGTTGGTTATCTTGCTCGACTGAAAGTGAGAGGGTTGGAAGTCTTACCCGTAGAATATGAAGAGCTCTTTATTCAAAAATTAAAAAAGATAGAAGAGATTGCTAAGCAACGTAAAGTAGTAGTAGAGTCAAAGGAAAGAATAAAGCCAGATATTCAGCAAAGAATTCGAGATGCAGCGAAAAAATTAAAATATGATATAGAAGATGTTATTGATGAACAAGTTGAAGAAGAATTTAAAAAGAAATTTAATTTCAAACAGTTTTTAGAACGTAATAAAGTTTCAAAACCGGTTGCTAAACATTTAAAACCACATATTGAAGATCTAGCCAGTGAAATAAAATTAGCCAAAGCAGGAGATGTAGATTTTAAAGAGGCATATAGCCATATGAGCGGTCACCAACAAAATAGACTAATTAAATTTTATGATATGATGATAGAAGAATGTGAAGTAATAATTACATCAAAAAAGAAGAAAGAGAAAATAAAACTGGGGCCAAAAATTAAAATTAAAAAACGAAAAAAATAATATGATACTAATTGATTATAATCAGATGATAATTGCAAATTTTATGCAATTTCGAAAACAATTTGAACCGGGTAAAGAAGATGCTGTAATGAGGCATATGGTTCTTAATAACATTAAAATGATTAAAAATAAATTTAGTGTTAAGTATGGAAAAGAAATCGTTTTTTGTTGTGATAGTAGAAAAAATTGGCGCAGGGATGTTTTCCCGCAATATAAAGCTAATAGAAAAAAAGCAAGAGAAGAAAATAAACAAAA
>JABSQC010000147.1 GCA_013214845.1 Mycoplasmataceae bacterium | reverse complement strand
TCAGAGGATGCTAAGGCAGATACCAGTGAAAGTTTTTATCGCAAATCAGCAGTGATTAAGACGATCGGTGCTATTTTTTCTGGTGTATTGCTTGCATTAAGTTTGTCATCTTTCCTTAACGAACACGCTCCAGAAATGGCTGTTCAACCTTATACAGATATTAAGCTAGATAACGTAGACTTGATCACATATAAAGATGCCAATGTTAGTAAAGAGTTATCCCCGCTTATCGAAAAGTGTCTGCATTATGTATTAGATAAATATCCTAAAAAAATAAATAAGGTTTTAGTTTCCGCCAGAGACAAAAGATCAATATCATTGCTCTTCTTCGATCACAACCTTACCAGTTTCTCCTTTAAAATTTATTTAAGTTCAACAAAAACATTGGAGGATAATAAATGGCGAGAAAAAGTAAAAAAATTTCATTTCCTAACTACGAAAGTAAAGCATCTGAGCCTGTAAAGATGTATCTTGCAGGAGACTTTGGAGAAAATGCAAAAAAGATAAATCCATATCCAGTATCTACAATGTATGCTATAGATAGATATGCATCATATATGACAGACTGGAAAAAAGACTACGAGGATAATTCGATAATAGTGACAGATAGATATACTACATCTAATATGGTGCACCAGGCATCGAAGATAGATGATAAACAACAAAAAAAGGATTACTTAAATTGGTTAAAGGACCTGGAGTATGAAAAGATGGGAATACCAGTACCAGACCTTGTAATATTTCTTAATATGCCAACAGAGATGGCTAGAAAACTAATGGAAAATAGAAAAAATAAGATAACAGGGGAAGAGAAAAAAGATATTCATGAGAAAGATAAAGACCATCTAAAAGAAGCCTATGAAAATGCATGTGAAATAGCTAAAAAGGATAATTGGAAAGAAGTGACATGCGTAAGGAAAGATGGACTAAAAACTATAGATGAAATAGCTGAAGAAGTTTACAGATTAGTAGAAAAAATTATCTAAAAAGTAAAAAAAGAAAAGAAAATATACTGGGGAGGATTAATGAATTTAATTATAACTATATTGATTCTAGGAATAATAATATTAATACATGAATTAGGGCATTTTTTAACAGCTAAATATTTTAAGATGCCAGTTTCTGAGTTTTCAATTGGTATGGGGCCTAAGCTTTATTCTCACGAAACACTAGAGACTACATATTCTATAAGAGCAATACCTATAGGTGGGTTTGTAAATATAGATGGAATGGAAGTGGAGAGTGAAGTAGAGAATGGATTTAATAGTAAGTCACCAATAGCTAGGTTTGCTGTTCTTTTTGCAGGAGTGTTTATGAATTTTATACTAGCTCTTGTAATAATCTATGGAATGGTAATATCTGGTGGGAAAGTTATTCAAAGTGAAGATGCTGTCATAGGAAATGTAATGGAGGAATCTAAAGCCTATAATATTCTGGAAAAAGATGATAAGATTCTAGAAATAAATGATAGAACGATAGGTGAGTGGAGTGATATCCTTGGAATAGTAAAAGATGAAGTGAAAAAAGAAGGGGATATAATCACTTTGGTTGTACTTAGAGGTGGAGAAGAAATAAAGCTTGAAATCGAGCCTTATTTTGATGTGGAAAGAGAACAACCTATAATAGGAATACTTCCAGATTATACAGTGGAAAAGTATGGATTGATAGATGGGTTTAAAGT
>JABSQC010000146.1 GCA_013214845.1 Mycoplasmataceae bacterium | reverse complement strand
AAGCAATAGTATATTTATCTTCTGGGGTTATTCCTGTGTATGGTTCTGAAGAAGACTCACAAAGTCAAAAAGACAAACAAGAAGGAATTAGTTCAAAAATTAGCTCAATGGTTGCTGACTCAATTCTTAATGAAGATAAGGAGGATGCTAAATAAGCATTAGGTGATTAAAATGGCAGAAATAAAAAAATATAAACCAACGTCTCCTGGTAGACGTGGAATGACTACTCTTAATTACAAAGAGGTAATCACAAAAACAGTTCCTGAAAAATCATTATTGGAACCTAAGAAAAAAACAGGTGGTAGAGCCAACGGAACTATATCTGTTAGACACAAAGGTGGAGGAGCTAAACAGAAATATAGAGTTATTGACTTTAGAAGAAATAAACTTGATATAGAAGGTAGAGTTGCTTCAATAGAATACGACCCAAATAGAACTGCTAATATCGCTCTTATAAACTATGTAGATGGTGAAAAAAGATATATACTAGCACCTAAAGGATTAGAAGTTGGAATGAAAGTTATGTCTGGTGAAAAATCAGATATAAAAGTAGGTAATGCTTTACCATTAGGAAAAATTCCTGAAGGTACATTTATTCATAACATTGAAATAATGCCTGGTAGAGGTGGACAAATAGCTAGGTCTGCTGGTGCCAAAGCACAAATACTTGGTTTAGATGAAACAGGTAGATATGTAGTTGTAAGACTAAGATCTGGTGAAGTTAGAAAAATTTTATCAAACTGTTATGCAACAATTGGTGAAGTTGGAAACTCAGCACATTCACTTGTTAACTACGGAAAAGCAGGTAGAAATAGACACAGAGGTATTAGACCAACTGTACGTGGTTCAGTAATGAACCCTAATGACCATCCACACGGTGGTGGTGAAGGTAAACAACCAATAGGACATGATGCTCCTAGATCTCCATGAGGTTGAAAAACACTTGGTGTTAAAACTAGAAAAGGTTCAAAACCTTCAGACAAATTAATAGTAAGAGACAGACATCAAGCTAAAAAGAATAGGTAAAGGAGAATAGGAATATATGGCAAGATCATTAAAAAAAGGTCCATTTGCAGATGAATATTTATTTAAAAAAATCGAAGCAATGGAAAAAGACGGAAAAAAAAGACCAATAAAAACTTGATCAAGAAGATCTACTATATTTCCTGAATTTGTGGATTATACATTTGAAGTACACAAAGGTAATGGATTCCAAAAAGTATTTATAACAGAAGATATGGTAGGACACAAACTTGGTGAGTTTGCACCAACTAGAAAATTTGGTGGTCATGGTGATGACAAAAAAGCAATTAAGAAAGGTAAATAGGAAGTAAAGCATGGAAGTTAAAGCAAGTTCAAAAATGAATAGAATTAGCGCTCAAAAAGCTAATTTAACTGCTAGATTAATTAGAGGAGTTAAGACAGATGAAGCTGTTGCAATCCTTGAAAATACTAGTACTAAAGCATCTAAACTATATTTAAAAGTTCTTAATTCTGCTATTGCTAACGCAGTTGAAAACCATGGGCTTATGTCAGATGAGCTATATGTTAAATCTGCTACAGCTGGAGAAGGACCTACTATTAAAAGATATTTACCTAGAGCTAAAGGTAGAGCTGATAAAATCAGCAAAAGAACTTCACACCTCTATATAACATTAGTTGATGAAGTGTATACAGGTAAGGC
>JABSQC010000145.1 GCA_013214845.1 Mycoplasmataceae bacterium | reverse complement strand
GTTCTGTAGGATAAACATTTTTATCTCTTTCACCTGTGACTTAATCAGTTGTGATATAACTACCAGCTGTATTTGAAATTTTATAAGAAAATCCAACAGATGAACTATCAAATTGCATTATTGATGTATTAAGTTTATATACATCAGCAAATACATTAGATGTAGCGGCGGACTGACTTGAAGAATTGGACATCAAGATTATATTACCTTGATTAATTGTTGTAAAATGACATCTATTAATTCTCATCATTAAAGCTTCGCCCGGAGATTTATTTACAATTCCAGCATTAGTAGGCAAATATAAGTCTTCTACATTCGGTTGTTTAGGTATTCTAAAATTGGGACTAATAGCTGCTGTACTTAAAGGGTTCAGTCCCTGTATTCCTGTCCATAATTGATATTCACTACTATTAGAAATAATTACTAATGCATATTCATCACCGGTTAAATAAACCGGAGCTGGAAATTCAAACGTAGTAACATGTTCTGAATTTGCAGCTTCAGGTGCCGAGACAGTAACTTGAATTGATTCTGGTTTTAAAGATGTTTCCGCAAATGGTAAAATTGTTCCACAACTTGGGAGACCGTTAATTAATGGTCTAATTTGAACAGTAACAGGTAATTGAGGTGTAGAACTATTAGCAGTTGCTTTTTGTCTAAAAAATAAATCAACAGATTTAATAAAAACACCTTCTACATAATTACTCTTATTAACAATAAATGTTTGCGTCAATGGATCCATCCAACCTTGAGATCCTTCAACTCTACTAGTAGCACTTGTTATAACATTTTCATTAGTAACATCTTCTCTTCGCGAAGTGGATGGTCTCGTTGAAATTGAAGTTGCTTCTCTACCATCCAATAGACCTCTTACATGAAAAGTACATTCAGCGGCCATGGTAGAATTTGCAACCTTATCATTTGGTTCATCGGTAACTCTTAATAATCTTTCACCGGCTAAATGTGCAGAGCTGGGTAAACTAAGAATTCCAGCAAAAGATCCAGCTAAATTAGTAGCCATATAAGCCGCTTGTCCTTTTGTGGGAACGGTTCTGTTAGAAATTACAGCTGAAATTCCACTATTGGAAGCTAAAATAGTTGTTGTACTAGGACTAAATGATTGATCTATATCAGCATTATCACCATTTTGATCATGTGCTTTAATTACTTTAATGTAGCCAGTTGCGGTTCCACCCGAAGTAGTTTTTTCTGGCATAATTATCTGACAAACATTAGCACCTTCGGAAAGAGTTTCTCCTTGAATTAAATGCTTAGAAGTATCTACATTATTAAGTACAACAAAAGGCATTGGATATACATTAGCTGTAACATTTGTACCATCAAAAAATATTGCTACATTTGTTGCTGGTTTCATTCCTTTAGCTACAAAATAAATTCTTTCGTCATCTGGAGCAAATTGTGTTTTAAGTAAATGCGATTTCATCCAAAAAGTCATGGAAATATCTGCTACCTTATTTCCTAAACTTCTTTTAATAGAATCAGGAATATTTTTCGAAGTAATACCCCTTCTAGTTTGACCTTGAGAAATGAGTGTTGCTTTTCTTATTCCTCCGGAAGTAGCACCGGCATCTTTTACACTTATTTCTGGTTCAGGGTTAATTTGTTCCCCAGTCCAAATTTTTGTCCAATCATCCCATTGAGATCCGTGACCTCCATTTACTGCTCCGA
>JABSQC010000144.1 GCA_013214845.1 Mycoplasmataceae bacterium | reverse complement strand
TTCAGTCATTTCTTCTTTTATAAGTTATGAAGTAGAATATACAAAAAAAAGAAATAATAAATATTACTATTAAAATTATGAAAATCTCTAAACCGACACTCATATACTTAAATTATGAACTAAATTATTTTATAAGTTTAATTTTATTATGACCTTTTAAAAGAGTTTTTGTTCCATATTTATAACTAAATGCAACCTCTATATACTCTCCTAAATCTCTTACTACAACACCTTCTCCAAAAATGTCATGTTCTATAATGTCTCCTTCAGATATTATTTTGTTCTCTTCAACTGATTTAAAGTGTTTGCTAGCCTCGTAATTATGATTATAATTGTCGTTTGTATAAGAACTTCCAGGAGTTTCAAAATCTGACTTTAATAAGTTGGTACTTATTTCATTTATAAATCTAGATCTCTTTGTACTAAAACCAGATGCTGTAGGTGCTGATGTGTAAGATAAAAATAAATATTTTTTTGCTCTAGTCATTCCGACGTAAAATAATCTTCTTTCTTCTTCTATTTTAGAAGTTAATCTACTTTCAATTGATTGCCTTGAAGGTAGCACTTCATCATTTAAACCGACGATAAATACCACTGGAAACTCTCTACCTTTTGAATTGTGTAGTGTCATCATTTTAATAGCATCTTTTGACTCTTCTCCATCAGCACTAGATTGAAGTGAAATATAGTTTAAAAATTCATTAACTATCTCAGATAAGTCAACAGATAATGTTGCATAGTTTCTTTTAATGTACTGAGATATATATGCCAATGATGAGTTTACATTTCCGATCTTATCTTCATTATTTTCATAATATTCCATAAATCCAACAGATGTTAAGTACTCTTTAAATAACTTTTCAAAATCTTCTACATTTGCATCATTTAGAATTCTCCCGTATTTTTCTGTTGAAGTGTATAAAATGCTTAAATTATTAGGACAATCACTTACTAAAGCTTTCATATAGGAATTGTCGTTAATGCTAGCTTTTTCTGCAAGCTTACTCATTGCTACATCGCCAAATTTTCTAGATGGAACATTAGCAATATTTTCAAAAGAAGCATTATCATTATTAAAAACTCAAGATAGATATGAAACTACTTCTTTTACTTCTTTTCTACTTCAAAATTTAAATGAACCAATTACTTCATACTGAATTCCTCTTTGAGCAAAATAAATTTCAAATTTTGAACTAATAAAATTGTTTCTATATAAGATTGCAAAGTCACTATTGCTGTATCCTTTGTTTCTAATAAGTTGCTGCATCTTTTTATGAATAAACTTAGGTTCACCATATTGGTCATAATATGAATCGTATAATTCCACTTTATTACCTGTTTCATTTAAAGATACAAGTTCCTTATCAATTCTATTCTTGTTATATTTAATAGACTTATTTGAAAGTGAAACTATTTCTTGAGTAGATCTATAATTTTGAATTAACTTAATAGTTTTTGTTTCTGGAAAGTCATTGTGAAAATTATTTATAATTTCAATCTTAGCTCCTCTTCAAGAATAGATAGTTTGGTCAGGGTCTCCTACTACAGTTAAAGACTTAGAATTTTTAGAAAGTTGCTTAACTATTTCATACTGATCATAATCAGTATCTTGGAACTCATCTACTAATATATATTGATATTTATTACTTCAATATTTATTTGCTGATTCTGACTCTTTAAGCATTTTTACAGTGTAAAT
>JABSQC010000143.1 GCA_013214845.1 Mycoplasmataceae bacterium | reverse complement strand
CCCCCCGCCAGCTGTGCACATATAACCAGAAATGACCCATTTTTGTTAACGATTTTAAAAAAAAATTATCGTGATTTGCGCAATTTTTTTTTTGAAACTCCGCACAAAGTTGTGGAGTCATAAAAGGAAAAATGATATATTTTTTGGAAAAAATCTTAGACTTTTTCACGAGAAACTCTGAAATTAAACAATTATTTACTAACATTAAAAAACTAAATAAAGAAATACAAAATTTAGATAATATTAGAAAAACAGCCGAAAATCGTCTACAATTTATAATAAATTCTGATAATGCAGCTCTTGGCAATGTTCCAGATATAAATTTTAGAGCTAATACTGTAATTATAGAAAATATTTTATTAATCTTAGTTGCTTTTATAATACTTGTATTATCAGTAATTCCAAAAGTTAAAAAAGTTGTAGAAACTGTTGAAAAAAAACAATAAAAATCTATTACTATATTAATATATTAATAATGAGTAATTTTAAAGATAAAGAAAATAATATTTGTAGAGGTAACTTATCTGATGATGAATATCTGAAACATATGATTTCTCATCATCAAGTTGCGGTTGATATTAGCGAAATTCATAAAACCAAATCAAAATCACCAAAAATACAAGAAATTTTAAGAAAATTAATTTGGACTCAAAAATATGAAATTGAATTAATGAAAGAAGTTTTAAAAAATAATATCAATAAAATCAGTTAATTTCTTTAATTCCGCATCACATCTGTTAAGAAAATTTTTATAGATATCAGGATTTTTAATATCATATTTTTTTTCTTCATTTAAAATTTTTTCTATTAAATATCTTGTCCTTAGGATTATAAATATGTGCAATTCCAAAATCATTTATAATTATTAAATAACCAAAATTAGGTATATAGTAGTTTTTTCCATTAATTACATAAGTAAAATATCCACCTGATTTTATTTTATAATAGAGTATATTAGCAGGCTTAATATCTCTATGAATAAAATGAAGCTTATGCGCCGCCTGAACACCACCAACCACCTGCTCCATAATCCAGACTACATTAGCTAATGACATAGCCCCCTGGCATTTGACCCACTCACTCACATTCTGGCCACTCAAAAACTCCATCGCCAAAAAGACAACACCCTCCTCACTTTGGCCAAAGTCTATAACACTGACAATATTGGGGTGGTTAACCTGACTATTGATACGCGCTTCTCGGAGAAACAACTGAATAAAATCGTCATCACTAAAACCAGGCTGCAAAACCTTTAACACAATGAGCCTAGCCAAACTGAGCTGCTCAGCGACATAGACCTGCCCCATGCCACCATCAGCTAGGAGCCTGTCAATACGATAGGTGTTATTAAAAACATGCCCTATCAATGAATCCGTACTCCCATTCATAATGCCAGCCCCTTTTTAATCATCCATTTACTTAATTTACAACACCGACATCAATGCAAGCCCATAAAAAGCCCCACTTGTATTACTGCAACCCTCTGTAAAAAAGTGTAACCACGTAGCAAAGATATAAGATAACCCCATTTAAGCGTAAAACAAACCCTAAATAAAAATTCAGCATTCACCCATTACGGAATCAGGGAAGAAAACACTTGAAACAGTAAAGTCGGACCACATGAACCCTGCTGCTTTATCAAGCAACATTCTACTCAGTAAAAACTTCACCTTAGAGGAAAGAATCGGTAAAACTGACGAT